>NZ_CAXBAN010000407.1:0-2262 GCF_963973675.1 uncultured Planktosalinus sp.
AAAATATATCATCGGCTTAAAAGTGCCAATTACCCCTTAACTGGTGCTGCAGATCATGGGGTTTCGCAGGCTATTTATCTTGATGACCCGGACGGAAATGGCGTTGAACTTTACTGGGATTATCCTGAAAACAAGTGGCCAAAAGATATTAATGGAGAGATTTCCATGTTCACAAAACCTCTTGACCTGAATAAACTGTTAAGTATACTAGATTAATATTCGTAAAAATTACTTTAACTTTTTTCCTATAAAGTTGCTCATAAATGTTGTAAACACAACCACACTAATTGAGCTTAAAGGCATAATAATGGCTGCCACTACAGGAGCGAGTTGACCGGTAACTGCAAAATATAGACCAACGATATTGTATAAAAATGAAATTCCGATACTGGCTTTAATTATCGAGATTGCTTTTTTTGAAGCATATAAGTAACTCGGAAATTCTTTAAACTTTGAAGCATCAAGGATAGCATCACAAGCTGGTGAAAAAACATTGACATTCTCAGAAACAGCGATTCCTACTTCACTTTGTTGCAATGCGCCAGCATCGTTTAATCCATCACCCAGCATTACTACTTTATGACCAAAATCCTGTAAGTCTGAAATGTGTTGTAATTTATCTTTAGGTTTTTGATTGAAAGCTATTTGTGTGCCTTTGGGAAGTATATGTTCCAAATAATCTCTTTCACCTTCATTGTCTCCTGATAGTATCCCTAAGTGATAGTTTTCACTTAAACTTTCAAAAACCTGCTCAACTCCTTCTCGATAATTGTTTTTAAATACATACTTTCCTTTATAAATATTATTAGAACTAATGTGAACTTCAGTTTGGTTAGGGGCTTGATGGTTGACTTTTTCAATGTCTGAAACAAATTGAGCACTTCCAACTTTTATGTTTGTTCCTTGCGCACCAGCCTGCATACCCTTCCCCGGTAGTTCTTCATAGTCATCTAATGTGAGAATATTATGGCCTTTTAAAAACTCATACAAGGCACGGCTCAACGGGTGGTTTGAAGTGCGTAGCGTTGATTTTAAAATTGTTGTTTCCGTTTCGTTTAATTCCAAACCATTATAATGAATGGAGCTTTTTTCACTTGATGTAATTGTACCTGTTTTATCAAACAAGATCGTGTCAATTGCTGCCAATTTCTCTATAACACTAGCATTTTTTAAGTAAAACTTAAGTTTACCAAAAATGCGTAACATATTTCCCAAAGTAAATGGTGCAGACATTGCTAATGCACAGGGGCAGGCAATGATTAATACAGCCGTAAAAGCCTGAATGCCGACTGAAATATCAAAAAATGACCAATAAAAAAGTGAGACAAATGCAATCACTAAAATAACTATGGTAAAATATTTACTAATTGAATTAGTAAGCCCAATAAATGCCTGGTCTTTATCTTTATTAAAAACATCATTGCTCCAAAGTTGAGTTAAATAGCTTTGAGAAATGCTCTTTAGACTTTCCATTTCTATAGCTCCAGATATTTGTTTTCCGCCGGCAAAGAGCTTATCTCCTGAATATTTAGGAATGGGAACAGACTCACCGGTAACAAAACTATAATCTATTTGAGCATTTCCTTTAATAAGTATACCATCAACAGGAATAAGTTCTTCATTTCTAATTAGTAACCGATCACCTTTTTTGATTTCATATACCGGAATTGCTTCTTCTTTGCCATTTACTATCCGGGTTACTGAAATAGGAAAATAAGATTTATAATCTCTTTCAAAGGAAAGAAAGTTGTATGTTTTTTGTTGAAAAAATTTTCCTAAGAGCAAGAAAAAGACTAACCCGCTTAAGCTGTCAAAAAAACCGGTTCCAAGATCAAATGAAATTTCAATTATACTTCTAATAAATAATACCAAAATACCAAGAGCAAGTGGTACATCAATATTTAAAAAACCGGCTCGAAGTCCCTTAAATGCAGAAACAAAATAACCGGAAGCTGAATAAAAAAATACCGGAAGAGAAAATGCAAACATCAACCATCTAAAAAATGGCTTGTATTGCTCCAGCCAGTAATCACCAAAATCAAAATACTCTGGAAATGAGAGAAACATAATATTGCCAAATGCAAAGCCGGCCACAGCAAGTTTATACAGCAAGCTCCTGTCTATAGGTCTCTGTTTTCCTTCATAATTATCAAGACTTATGTAGGGTTCATATCCAATACTGCTTAACAAATGCACTACTTCTTTAAATGAAATTTGTGCATTATTAAATTGTATCCTAAGTGTTTTTTTTGGAAAATCTAC
>NZ_CAXBAN010000408.1:0-2251 GCF_963973675.1 uncultured Planktosalinus sp.
GAAATGGCAGAAAAACTAAAAAATCATATGGAAACCGTTGGAACTGCTGTTGGGTTGAATGTAAAGGTTGTAGTTACGGATGGCACGCAGCCGGTTGGAAGGGGTATCGGTCCTACATTAGAAGCCATAGATATATTAAAAGTATTGAAAAATGAAGCAGATGCACCCAAAGACCTAACAGAAAGAGCATTGCTTTTAGCCGCTGAACTAATAGAGCTTTCTGGCAAAGTAGAAAAAGGTAAAGGGTTGGAAACCGCACATCAAATTCTCACATCTGGTCAGGCTTATAAAAAATTCATAGCCATTTGTAAGGCGCAAGGTCAATTTTCAAAACCAGTTTTAGCACCTTATAAAATTGAAATTAAAGCTGAAAAGTCAGGCGTTTTGCAACGAATTGATAACCGTAAAATTGCAAAACTTGCCAAGCTTTCTGGAGCACCACAATCTAAATCGGCAGGGATTCTTCTAAATGTTCATCTGGGAAAACCCATTGAGGAAAACCAATTGCTTTATACTATATATGCTGAATCCAAAGGTGAACTTAACTATGCCTTGGAATATAAAAACAACCATAACGACATCCTAACTATAATTTAAAAAACTATGAAAACAATATTATTCAGTCTTCCCGGAAATGAAGAACTCACAGAACTTATGGCTACAAAAATGGATGCTGAAGTGGGCAAAGCCACTTTGCGTAATTTTCCTGATGGGGAATCGTACACACGTATATTATCTGATGTTAAAGATAAATGTGTGGTACTGGTATGCACCTTACACGAACCGGATGAAAAACTGTTGCCGCTTTATTTTTTAAGTCACACAGCCAAATCATTGGGGGCAATGTGTACCTGTTTGGTAGCACCCTATTTGGCGTATATGCGGCAGGACAAAGTATTTAATGAAGGTGAAGGAGTGACTTCTGGTTTCTTCGGAAAATTGATATCAGGTTTTGCCGATAGCATTACCACGGTTGACCCTCACTTGCACAGAATTAGTTCGTTGGGAGAAGTATATCAAATTCCAAATAAAGTGATTCACGCTGCCGATGCCATTTCAGAATGGATAAAAGAAAACATTGAAAACCCGGTACTTATTGGGCCTGATTCGGAAAGTGAACAATGGGTTTCTGAAGTCGCCAAAAATGCTGGAGCACCATTTATAGTATTACAAAAGGTACGTCACGGTGACCGTGATGTAGAAGTCTCTGTTCCCGATGTGGATAAGTACAAGAATGCCACACCTATTTTAGTAGATGACATTATTTCCACAGCCCGAACAATGATTGAAACCGTACAACATCTTAAAAAAGCAGGAATGAAACCGCCTATTTGTGTAGGCATTCACGCCGTTTTTTCAGGAAACGCCTATCAAGATTTATTGGATTCCGGAGTAGAAAAAATAGTGACTTGTAATACCATCCCACACTCTTCAAATGGAATAGATTTAAGTGATATTATGGCAAAAGAGGTAAAAATATTAATGCACCATATATGAGAAAACAAGGCTTTATAGTACTAATCACTTTATTCAGCATCACAATGACTGGACAAACTGAAATGCTTATTGGGCAGATTTCAGGTAGAGTTGTTGTTCGAGAAAATTTTGATGAAGAAGGCTCTTTTTTAAACAAACAAACTTTTGAAGCTGGTGAAACAATAAAGAAAAATGGATACTATGAAATTGAGGTGGTTACGGAATTGTTCGATGAAGACAAAAAATCGACCGATAAATACACCACAACTTATCGTTGCAAGCCTGATGAAGCAAGTATAATGGTAATGGCTTTCCCGTTTTCCAGCCCAAAATCAAAGGAGACCGAAATTAATACCACCTCTAAAAAATTTAAAGACCTCTATGATTTGGACAATCTTGAAGATATAGAATTAGAAATGACTTTTGATTCAGGACTGTTGGATTTTTTTGGTTCAAAAAGCATCATAAAGATTTACGACCGAACATTGAAGGACAATAAAACCAACATTAATTCAAAAATAAATATTAAGGCCTATGCGTGGGGCATTCGCATTAAGCAACTCAACTATACCGTCAACGAAAAATTAAACGGGAATGGTTTATTGACCTTTCAGAAATTTACAGAAGAAGATAATAGTTATTTTACAATGACTTATAAATAGAACGAAAATGAACAACTACGACACACTTTCAGAAGCAATAAACGATTTACAGGGAAAAGGCTATACATATGATTTTAACCTAAAACCAGAATGTTTGGAGTGTGCCTCACTAA
>NZ_CAXBAN010000409.1:0-2223 GCF_963973675.1 uncultured Planktosalinus sp.
AAGAAAGAAATTGTTGACGGTATAACAAAACTGCTATACGTAGCACCTGAATCGCTTACCAAAGAAGAAAATGTAGCTTTTTTACGAAGTGTTAAAATCTCATTTCTTGCAATAGATGAAGCCCATTGTATCAGCGAATGGGGACACGACTTCAGGCCTGAATACAGAAATCTAAAATCAATTATCGGAAGAATTGGTGATAACATCCCTATAATAGCCCTCACAGCAACTGCCACACCCAAAGTTCAGGAAGACATAATCAAAAACCTTAACATAACCGATGCCAAGGTTTTTAAAGCCTCTTTCAATAGGCCAAATTTATTTTATGAAATTAGACCTAAAACCAAAAATGTAGATGCTGATATCATTCGATTTATAAAACAAAACGATGGTAAAAGTGGCATTGTTTATTGTTTGAGCAGAAAGCGCGTTGAGGAACTTTCCCAAACCCTTCAGGTCAATGGTGTGAATGCAGTGCCCTATCACGCCGGATTGGACCCAAAAACAAGAGTGAAACATCAAGACATGTTCTTGATGGAAGATGCCGATGTAGTGGTGGCTACAATCGCTTTTGGAATGGGAATTGATAAACCTGATGTGCGCTTTGTAATTCATCACGACATTCCTAAAAGCATTGAAAGTTACTACCAGGAAACAGGACGCGCAGGAAGAGATGGCGGTGAAGGACACTGCCTTGCATTCTATTCTTACAAAGACATCGAAAAACTCGAAAAGTTCATGAGTGGTAAACCGGTCGCCGAACAGGAAATAGGTCATGCACTTTTGCAGGAAGTAGTTGCATTTGCAGAAACCTCCATCTCAAGAAGAAAATTTATCCTCCATTATTTTGGTGAAGAATTTGACAATGAAACAGGTGAAGGCGGTGATATGGATGACAATATGCGCAATCCTAAAAAACAACACGAAGCCAAAAACGATGTAGTTAAACTTCTCAATGTCATCAAAGAAAGTAATCAACAATATAAATCAAAAGCAATTGTTCAAATTCTCGTTGGTAAACTAAGTGCCCTTATCAGTTCTCACCGTTTGGATACACAACCCTATTTTGGTCTTGGAAAAGATAAGGAGCCTGAATACTGGATGGCCCTTTTAAGACAGGTGTTGGTTGCAGGTTTGCTTTCAAAAGATATTGAAACATATGGTGTCATTAAATTAACACCACTGGGTCTTGAATATTTGAAGAAACCGGCTTCATTTATGATGACAGAAGACCACTCTTTTAAAGAAGCCAATGACGATACCGTCATAACTGCACAAAAAGGAGGTGCTGTAGCCGATGAAAAACTATTCAAACTTCTCAAAGAAGAACGAAAAAAAATGGCTCACAAATTGGACTTACCACCGTTTGTAATTTTTCAAGACCCTTCATTAGAAGACATGTCCCTAAAATATCCCGGCTCTATTGATGAACTTTCAAATGTGCATGGAGTGGGTGATGGGAAAGCAAAAAAATATGGAAAACCATTCATAGAGCTTATCAACCGTTATGTTGATGATAATGACATTGATCGCCCCGATGATATGATTGTCAAAACAACCGGGTCAAACAGTGCGCTTAAACTTTATATCATTCAAAATGTTGACAGAAAATTGCCCCTGGCTGATATTGCAAAAGCTAAAGGACTCACAATGGATGAATTTATCAAAGAAATGGAGGCCATTGTATATAGCGGAACAAAATTAAATATCAATTACTGGCTCGATGACATACTCGATGAAGACCAGCAGGAAGAAATACACGATTATTTTCTTGAAGCTGAAACCGATAAGATTGACGATGCAATGAATGAGTTTGATGGCGACTATGAAGAGGAAGAACTTCGCTTATACCGAATCAAATTTATCAGCGATGTGGCCAATTAAGAGTCCGTTGAATCTCCCTATATTTACCACTTAAAAAATCATTGCTCAAATGAGATATTTTTTGCTTGCACTTGCTTCGGGTCTTTTACTATCATTTGGCTGGCCAACCTGGGGTTTTCCCTTATTTTTATTTTTTGGTTTTGTTCCTCTTCTTGTCGCTGAACGCAAAATTAGAAAGACTGCCAAAAAAAGAAAAGGATGGCAAGTATTGCTCTTTGCCTATATAGCATTTCTTACCTGGAACATTATCAAAACAAACTGGCTTTGGTATTCAAGTGAATTTGGTTCAATCTTTGCCATAACGGTCAACTCTCTTTTGATGGCGCTGGTATTTTTGTT
>NZ_CAXBAN010000410.1:0-2211 GCF_963973675.1 uncultured Planktosalinus sp.
CGGCTGGATTGAATTTTGAATTCTTTCCAGTGAACTACTGTAAGGATTATTTGGTAATCCCGCAAACCCGCCAACCCGCAAACCCGAAAACTTTTCCTATTTTTACCGGACCGACCGTAAAGAAAATGTCCTGTGGACATTTTTAGGGAGGGGCCAGCCGGCGCACGGGCATAAATGCAATAAACAAATTATAAAAATGAATCCTATTCCTCCCAACATCACCCAAAAAAACCAAGACCACTATAACAAGCGGTATGCAACGGTTTCGATTGCGGGCATTGAAAAGAAACTAAAAAATCTGGAGGCCTTTTTAGCCGATGCCACGACGACTGATACCAGTTGGGTAGCCATGTTCCGTAATGGTTTTAAAGACCAACTCCACGGAAAAAAAGTACTCGAACTGGGTTGTGGAGATTGTACCCTGTCGGCCGTGATGGCGGGTTTGGGAGCAGTAGTAACGGCCAATGACATTGCTGAAAAGAGTGGGGAGATCATTGCAAAAATCAATACTGAAAAGCTGACTAAAACCCCCATCACTTTTATACAAGGTGATTTTTTAAACCGGCAGCTCCCGGCCAACAGTTTTGATCTGGTGGTAGGCAAAGCCTTCGTGCACCATTTAACCCACGAGCAGGAAGCGGCTTTTTATCAAAAAATAGCCCATATACTAAAACCCGGGGGCGAGGTGCGCTTTGTAGAGCCTGCCGTCAACAGCAAGGTATTGGATGCGCTGCGTTGGATGGTACCGGTACCGGGAAGGCCTTCCAGTTTGCAAACTGACAAATTTAAAACCTGGAAAGAAAAAGATCCGCATCCCGACCGGGACAATAGCAGTGCCCACTATCAAAAAATGGGGCTCCGGTATTTTCAGGAAGTCAAAGTCATTCCCATTGGGTTTATCGAGCGTTTCAACCGCTTGTTTCCCAAAAGCAAAACCAACCGGGCCTTTAGAAAAAAGGCCTATCAGTGGGAAGCAAAATTTCCGAGCTGGGTGCAGCGATCTTTTGCACGGGCACAGACTGTAATTTTCAGGAAACCAAAGGAGTGAATTAAAAATAACCATAAATAAGGCCAAATTACAAGTACCAATTCCAAACTTTTGTCATCCGTAACTGATATTTGATCCCCGGAAGTTGATCCTTGAATCGAGTCATACCTCCTAAGTCTTGTAGTCATAAGTCATTTCAAAAAAAATTATATACTTACCTCCATATCCTTATCTTTGAAAGATAATTATAAGCCCATGCTACAGCCTTTAGTCTCCATTATCATTCCTACATTCAACAGGGCACACTTGATTGGAGAAACTTTAGACAGTGTACTGGCCCAAACCTATACAAACTGGGAATGCATTATTGTGGATGACGGAAGTACTGATACTACCGATGAAGTAGTGGATGGCTATGTTGCAAGGGATGTGCGCTTTCAATACCATCACCGCCCTTCTGACCGTCCTAAAGGAGCAAATGCCTGCCGGAATTATGGGTTTGAGGTGAGTAAAGGTGAGTATGTAAACTGGTTTGATGATGATGATGTGATGTTAGAAGAATTTTTAATGATAAAATCTCAAAATTTTAATAAAGAAGTAGAAATAGTAATTTGTAGTGGATATTATACAGATGAAAATTTAAAAAACTTGAAATGTATTGAGTTAAACGAAAACTTAAATTTATTTCGTGATTATGTAATTTGGAACCAGCAAATTTTAACACCTTCAGTCCTGTTCAAAACAGAATTTTTAGTAAATAAAAATCTGTTTGATATATCTATAGAAAGAGGGCAAGAGGCAGAGTTTTTTTCTCGTTTGTTTTTTAATATTTCAAAGGGGGCTTACAGGGTAATTAATATTCCTTTGTTCTTATACAGACAGCATACAAATACAAAATCATTTTCAAATAAAATTTATAACAATAGATTTAAAAAATCTGAAAGTTATATTTTTATCGATAATATCAAAAGAGCAGGAAATTTGAAAGATATTGAATTAATGAATATTTTATTTAAAAGGCTAATTAATTTATTTTTTTTGGCACTTACCAATAAAGATTTTAGACTCACCAAATATATATACCTAAATTGTTTACCCTTAATTTATAAATTCAATAAAAGATTTTTTTATGAATTTTTAATTTTTGGAAAATTAATGTTGATTAATAAAAGAAGTATCTATTTGTTAAATAAAAGATGGTTAAATAAAAATGTTTTTCCTAT
>NZ_CAXBAN010000411.1:0-2205 GCF_963973675.1 uncultured Planktosalinus sp.
TGAATGAGGGACATAGCTATATGTTGATTAGCTATCGCTTCGTAATAGGGGATGTTTGAATTTTCGAAAACTTGTAGAGCTGCAGTAAAGTAATTTAAGGCTACTTGAATATTTTCATTTTCCAGGGCAAAAAGGCCTTTTTTATATTTGACTTTTGCTAGCTCTACATCTTCATTTAGTGTTTGAAAGATTCTATCTGCTCTGTCGAGATACCGCTCAGCGTTTTCTTTATTATTTGTTTTTAAAGAAATCAATCCATAAAGACTATATGCTATTGCAAGAGTTTTTGAGTTTTCATCGTCTTTTACGTAACTAATAGCTTTTGCACATTCAGTACTTGCAAGATTATAACTGTATATAGAATAATAAAAGTAAGCCAAGGTAGTACTTACTAGTGCTTTATGGTTGCTATCATTAATTTTGTTTGCTAGATCTTTTGCTTCTAATAATTTTGGCACCACATTGTCAAGCTCCTGAATTAAAATAGATTCATAGGCTGTTTGTTGAAGATTTTGGATATGGGCAATAGTATCTGTAATTTCTGCTTTATCTTCCTGAGAAATAGCAGAAACTGACAAAATTAAACAAAGTGAGGTTAAAAATAAAAGTAAGGAGCTCCTCATCAATATTACATATAATGGTTTAAATATAGTTATTTCTTTGATATATAATTTACTAAATCTATTAATCTCGAAGAATAACCAATTTCGTTATCATACCAACCAATAACTTTTACAAATTTACCAATTACAGACGTCATTTGCGCATCAAATATACAAGAATGTGTATTGTTAACAATGTCAATTGATACAATTGGCTCGTTTGTATATTCCAAAATACCTTTTAAAGTGGTATTTGAAGCTATTTTAAATGCATTGTTAATTTCTTCAATTGAAATTTCCTTTTTTACATTTAAAGTTAAGTCTGTTAGAGAACCATTGGGCACAGGCACTCTAATACCACAGCCTCCAATTACATCAGATAAATGTGGAAACACTTTTGTTAATGCCTTGGCAGCCCCTGTGGTGGTTGGCACGATTGATTGGCAAGCTGCACGAGCTCTTCTCAAGTCTTTATGTGGTTGATCGTGCAAACTTTGATCTGAAGTATAGGAGTGAACTGTAGTAATATATGCCTGTTCAACCCCACATAATTCATCAATTATTTTGATCATTGGTGCTGCATTGTTGGTAGTGCAGGAGGCATTTGAAATAATCAAATCATCCGATTTCAAAAGATGTTCATTGACACCTAAAACAATCGTTTTTATGTCATCTTCCATTGGTGGAACAGACAGTATCACTCTTTTTGCTCCTGCTTTAATGTGATGGATTAGCTGTTCTTTTTGTTTGAATTTACCGCTGGATTCAATAACAATATCTACATTTTTCCAAACAGCCTCAGCTGGCGAGGGAAAATTGTAAAGCGGGAAAAGCTTATCATCAACATAAATACCTTTGTCAGTACTTGAAATATTTCTTTTTAAAACCCCATGAATGCTGTCATATTTAAGTAAATGGCTTAGGGTTTTAGCGTCTGCCAAGTCATTGATAGCGACTACTTCTATTTGATTTTGATCGAGTAATAACCGAAATAAATTTCTGCCAATTCTTCCAAAACCATTGATGGCTATCTTGATTTTTCCTGACATTTATTTTAATTTAGTTAAAGAATGTGTTTATGAGCTTTGTATGAAGAGCGAACCAATGCACCACTTTCAACATGGCGAAAACCCAATTCTTTTCCAATTTGCTCATATTTTTTAAATTGATCCGGTAAAATGAACTCTTTTACTGGGAGGTGTTTTTTAGAAGGCTGTAAGTATTGACCAATAGTAATGATATCTACATTAACAGTCCTGAGGTCTTCAAGTGTCTGAATAACTTCTTCTTCTTTTTCACCCAGTCCTAACATAATACCGCTTTTGGTTCTGTTTATGCCTTGTTTCTTGAGGTAATTTAAAACTTCTAAACTGCGTTGATACTTTGCTTGTATGCGCACTTCACGGGTGAGTCTTTTAACAGTTTCCATGTTGTGAGAAACCACTTCTGGGCTAACTTCAATAATGCGGTTTATATGCCTTTCAACACCTTGAAAATCTGGAATCAAAGTTTCAAGAGTAGTTTCTGGATTCATCCTGCGAACAGCCTTCACAGTTTCTGCCCAGATTATAGAACCCATATCTTTTAAATCATCAGATAATGT
>NZ_CAXBAN010000412.1:0-2192 GCF_963973675.1 uncultured Planktosalinus sp.
GGCTGTCACATCTTTGTATCGTTGAAAGAAACCAACAGGTTGAAACAACAAAAAGTATTAACTGTTTAATTTTAAATTTAATTATTATGAACGCATTAAGAAACAAAGTACAGTTGATTGGAAGATTAGGACAAGAGCCTGAAATCGTAAATCTTGAAAGTGGAAAAAAATTGGCAAAATTTTCTTTAGCCACCAATGAAAACTACACCAATGCAAAAGGTGAAAAAGTTGAAAACACAGAATGGCACAACATCGTAGCCTGGGGTAAAACTGCAGAAATTATTGAAAAGTATGTCAATAAGGGGCAGGAAATCGCCATCGAAGGCAAACTCACCTCTCGCTCTTATGACGATAAGGAAGGTGTCAAACGTTATATCACTGAGGTAGTCTGTAGCGAAATGTTAATGCTCAGTAAATAGGTGAACTTACAAATTCCAATCCGATAGCCATCGGTACCAGATTCCAAGCTTTGACTGTTTGGAGTTTGGTGCTTGGAATTTGAATTTTTGACAACTGTTAAATTCCTTAAATTTGTATCATGATAGCAAAAGAAAACATCCTCCCCCTTTTAAAAACACACTTTGGTTTTGATAGTTTCAGGCCCAATCAGGAGGCTGTTGTTAAAGATATTCTCACAGGAAATGACGTGGTCGCCATTATGCCCACTGGTGGTGGGAAGTCTGTTTGTTTTCAACTTCCGGCTATAATCTTACCCGGCACGGCTATTGTAATTTCACCCCTAATCGCATTGATGAAAGATCAGGTAGACGCCCTGCACGCCAATGGGATCCCTGCCGCGTTTTACAACAGTACACAAAGTCAGGACGTGCAAAGCGAGGTGCTTCAAAACCTCCACAACCAAAAAATAAAACTTCTTTATGTTGCTCCCGAAAGCCTTTCTTTCCTGGTGCCGCACCTCAATAAAAACAACGTCTCCCTTTTTTCTATCGATGAAGCGCATTGCATCTCGGCCTGGGGGCATGATTTTAGACCGGCCTATACCCAACTTGGATCTTTAAAAAAGACTTTTCCCGATGTGCCGGTAGCAGCCTTCACCGCTACGGCAGATACCGCTACCCAGGATGATATCGTCAAACAGCTTCACATCCCTAATGCCAAAAAACACCTGGCTTCTTTCGATCGAAAAAACCTCTTTCTGGAAGTGCGCCCCGGTACGAACAGGCTTCCTCAAATCCTGCAGTTTTTGAGAAACCGTCATCAGGAAAGCGGCATCATCTATTGCCTCAGCCGGAAAAGTACTGAATCTCTGGCTCAAAAGCTACAATCAAGTGGCTATAAGGCAAAAGCCTATCACGCCGGTCTTGACTCTGAGGAACGCACCCGTATACAGGAGGATTTCGTCAATGACAGAACTCCCATTATTGTTGCGACCATCGCCTTTGGCATGGGAATCGACAAAAGCAATGTGCGCTGGGTGATCCATTACAATATGCCCAAAAATATTGAAGGCTATTATCAGGAAATCGGGCGGAGTGGTCGTGATGGACTGCCGGCACAAACCATGCTTTTTTACAGTTTTGCCGATGTGGTGAAACTCCGCCAGTTTATTGAAGAATCGGCCACCCGCGATTTTCAGCTTGCCAAGCTCGAACGCATGCAGCAATTTGCCGAAGCTCTTAGTTGCCGTCGCATTGCGTTGCTCAACTATTTTGGCGAGCATATTTCTGAAGACTGCGGCCACTGTGACAATTGCAAAACCCCGCCTCAATTTATAGATGGCACCATTCTGACACAGAAAGTCTGCTCAGCCGTGTACAGGCTGGGAGAGCAGGAGCCTTTAGGAATGCTTGTGGATGTGCTTCGGGGCTCAAAAAATGCCCAAGTTTATGACAAGGGCTACCAAAACGTCAGGACTTATGGTGTTGCAAAAGACATTCCGTGGCTGGATTTACAGCAATACATCATTCAAATGGTGAATCAAGGGATTCTCGAGATTCATTTTCACGAAAAAGGCCGCTTGCTGTTAACACCGCTTGCAAATAAAATTCTTTTTGAAGGCCGAAAAGTGAAACTGGCTTCCCTGCAAACCAAAGAGAAAATCACTAAAAAAGAGCGAGTCCCTAAAGCCGTAGCCTTTGGGCTTTTTGAAAAGCTCCGTCAGCTGAGACGCGAAATTGCACTCGAAGAAAATGTAGCCGCTTATATTGTTTTCAGTGATGCCGCATTAAAAG
>NZ_CAXBAN010000413.1:0-2169 GCF_963973675.1 uncultured Planktosalinus sp.
TTCAACAATATTGTTGATTTTCATTTCTGCAGGTAACTCTTCTCTGGGGGTATCTTCATTGTAAAGCACTACCTCTTTGGATACTTTGGCAGGTTTGGAAACGCTTTCTTTTGGAATGCTCCTGCTTTCGGAATCTAAAGGGATTTTTGAATCGTACTTTTTACGTGAAGCCCCGCAGGAAATCAAAAGAATACTTATAAATAGGCTAAAACCAACCGACTTCATTCCGGATCCTTTTTTAATTGTGCTATAATTAGTTCAGCAGTCTTGGCACTGGCTCCTTTTCCGCCAAGCTTTTGTTCAAGTTCATAATATTCTGAAAACAACTGTTCGCGGTGTTTGTGATTTAAAATCCGGCTAAGTTCCTGTGACAATCTCTTGGTATTAAATTCGTTTTGAATCAATTCTGTAACCGCTTCTCTGTCGAGAATTAGGTTTACTAACGAAATATACTTGAGTTTTATTACCCGTTTGGCTATTTCATAGGAAATCCGGCTTCCTTTATAGCACACTACTTCAGGTACTTTAAATAAAGCAGTTTCCAGAGTTGCCGTACCGGAAGTTACCAGAGCTGCGAAGGAAACACTCAATAAATCATAGGTTTTGTTGAGCAACAGATGTACATTTTCCTGTTTGATAAAGCGGCGATAAAAGGCTTCATCTTGATTGGGCGCTCCGGCAATTACAAACTGATATTGTGAAAAATCAATGACTACGCTGAGCATAACACTGAGCATCACTTTGATTTCCTGTTTCCGGCTACCGGGTAAAAGCGCTATGATGGGCCGTGCATCCAATCCCAAATCTCTTCTGAATTCTTTAGGGTTAATCAGGGGTCTGTTTGATAAGGCGTCAATCAAGGGGTGACCCACAAAGTGTACCGGAAAGTTGTGTTTGCGTTCATAAAAATCCTTTTCAAAGGGCAGGATAACATACATTGCATCCACATCGCGTTTGATGTCTTTGATGCGGTTTTCCTTCCAGGCCCATAGTTGTGGAGAGATGTAATAATGCGTTGGAATGCCTTTGAGTTTAGCCCATTTAGCAATGCGCATATTAAAACCTGGATAGTCGATAAAAATAAGTGCATCGGGTTGGTAGCTTTCAATATCCTGCTTGCAGAGTTTGATGTTTTTTAAAATGGTGCGCAGATTGAGAATTACTTCAATAAACCCCATAAATGCCAGTTCGCGGTAGTGTTTTACTAATACCCCACCCTGTGCTTCCATGAGTTCGCCCCCCCAAAACCGAAAGTCGGCTGCGGGGTCCTTCAACTTGAGTGCTTTCATCAAATTGGAAGCGTGTAAATCTCCTGAGGCCTCTCCGGCAATGATATAATACTTCATACCTATAATTTCCGCGTAGGCGGAAATCTCGTTATTTAAATTTTACTTATTCAATTTATCTCTATCCTGCAAAATTCAAAACTTTGTATATAAAATAACAAGCGCAGCTAAAATGGTGGCCAGTAATACACCCCGCGCCCGGTACAATTGTCTTTTCTTAATGAATAAAAAGAACACTATCAAATTCAAAATGGCTCCTAAAGCAATGAGGTTGCCAATGCTGTCGTTTTCCCTCGCTATTTGAATTGAGGTTTCAAAATCATAATCCAGGAAGAAGAAAATATACAAATACATCCCGGCAAGATTTGCAGCGATTCCAACCAAAAAGCCAATAATTATTTCTTTTTTCACAGTAATAAATTGTTTAACAGTTTAAATTTCCCAGTTGTTGATGTCTTTAATTGCGTGATGAGCGGTCAAGTCAAATTGAACCGGAACAATCGAAATGTACCCATTTTCCAGTGCAGCTTCATCAGTGTCTTCTCCCTGGTCTTCATTGACAAACTCACCGGTGAGCCAGTAATAATCTCTTCCTTGTGGGTTGGTGCGTTTGTCAAACGTTTCTATCCATTGGGCGTTGGCCTGCCGGCAAACTTTGATGCCTTTTATCTCATTTTCTTTCAATTTAGGAATATTCACGTTTAATACCACCCCTTTAGGGAGTCCGTTTTTTAGTGCTTCCAAAGTAATTTTCCGAATGTATTTTGAAGCCGATTTAAAATCAGCATCCCAGGAATAATCCAGTAATGAAAACCCAATGGCGGTAATGCCTTCAATACCGGCTTCCGCGGCAGCACTCATCGTTCCTGAATAAATCACATTG
>NZ_CAXBAN010000414.1:0-2136 GCF_963973675.1 uncultured Planktosalinus sp.
TGTAGACAACTACAGGGACATTGCTAAAACCGAAATGTTATTGTATGGCATACCCGCAAGTATAAAAATTGCACAAGGAATTTTGGAATCAGGTGCAGGTAGAGGTGATCTTTCCCGCCGATCAAATAATCATTTTGGAATAAAATGCCACACAGGCTGGACCGGAGAAAGTGTTCGGCACGATGATGATGAACTGCAAGAGTGTTTCAGAAAATATAATGACCCAAAATATTCCTTTAGAGACCATTCTTTGTTTCTTACTGGAAGAAGCAGGTATGCTGATTTGTTTAAGCTAAAAAAAGATGATTATAAAGGGTGGGCCAAAGGACTAAGAAAAGCCGGCTACGCTACGGACCCAAAGTATCCTGACAAATTAATAAGTATCATTGAACGCTATGAATTATATAAAATTGATCAAGAGGTTTTAGGAAATGAAGCAAATATTGCAAACCCGGACACATCAAAAGTAAATATCTATACAGTTAGAAAAGGGGATACACTCTATTCAATCGGACGAAGATTTAATATTCCGGTAGAAACCTTAAAACAATACAATGGTCTTTTGACAAATGATATAAGTATTGGACAGGTTTTATATTTACACCCCAAAAAATAATTTTAATATGATTTATAAAAGAAGTAGTGCTTTATTTACTGAAGCAGAGAAAGTTATTCCCGGCGGAGTCAATTCACCCGTAAGGGCTTTTAAAGCCGTAGGAGGAACACCTGTTTTTGTCGAAAAAGCCAAAGGCGCTTATTTATTTGACGCAGACGGTAACCGGTTGATTGATTATATAAATTCCTGGGGACCTATGATTCTGGGACATGCCTTTGAGCCCGTTGTTCAAGCTGTTACTGAAAAAGCAAAACTGGGCACTTCATTTGGTATGCCTACTGAAATTGAAACCAAAATTGCACAACTTGTCGTTTCAATGGTTCCAAACATTGATAAAATAAGATTTGTCAATAGTGGAACTGAAGCTTGTATGAGTGCGGTACGTTTAGCTAGAGGTTATACAGGAAAAGATAAAATCATCAAATTTGCAGGATGTTATCACGGACATAGTGATTCTTTTTTAATTCAGGCAGGAAGTGGTGCAGTTACATTTGGTTCACCAAATAGTCCGGGTGTTACAGTAGGAACTGCAAAAGATACTTTACTGGCTCAATTCAACAATCTTGATAGTGTTGCACAACTTATTAAAGCCAATGAAAATGAAATTGCCTGTATTATTGTTGAACCTGTTCCTGGGAATATGGGTTGTATCCCACCAAACAAAGGATTTTTAGAAGGCTTGAGAAAGCTCTGTGATGAAAACGATGTTCTATTGATCTTTGATGAAGTAATGACCGGTTTTCGTTTAGCAAAAGGGGGTGCTCAAGAACTGTTAAAAGTAAGTGCTGACATTGTTTGCTTCGGAAAAGTAATTGGAGGAGGTTTACCTGTTGGAGCTTTTGCGGCTCGCAATGAAATTATGAAATTTCTGGCTCCTGAGGGTCCAGTTTATCAGGCAGGAACCTTAAGCGGTAATCCACTTGCTATGGCAGCAGGACTCGCTATGCTTAATGAACTGAATCAAAATCCATCAATCTTTCAATCATTGGATGAAAAAACAACTTATCTCCACAAGGGGCTCAGCAATGTTTTAAAGACCAATCAAATTGTTCATACCATCAATAGAATTGGTTCCATGATTTCTGTCCACTTTTCTAAAGAGAATGTAATTGATTTTGAAACTGCTGCAATGGGAAATAATGAAAGGTTTAAACAATTTTTTCATGGGATGCTTCAAGAAGGTGTTTATATTGCCCCCAGTGCTTTTGAAACCTGGTTTTTAACTGACGCATTGACTTATGAAGATCTCGATTTTACAATAAGAGCTTGTGAACGTGTTGTTCAGAAAATGAAATAATCTTAATTTATATTAAAAAGTAAGCATAAAAAAAGCCGGATATTATCCGGCTTTTAAATTATAAGTAAGAAATATTATTTTTCAATTGTTGATTTGTATTTCTTGTATTGTTCAGGAGATAAAACTGCTTTAAGATCTTTTTCAAAGGTTGCATCAATTTCTTTTTTGGCAGCTGTAACACTCGGATTGTTCAAATCCTGACCGGCAACTTGTTTAGAATAAG
>NZ_CAXBAN010000415.1:0-2116 GCF_963973675.1 uncultured Planktosalinus sp.
TCTGTAAAGCCATCTGCCGTTGCGTCATCACACAATTCGTAAGGTGTCATGTCTGCAGGTAAGGTAACCAGGGGGTTAAGTTTTATCAAGACTGTAAAGGAGCCTATTTCAACACAATTAATAACATTATTGACTATTCTAACCCACATAAGTTGTGGGTTTTCAATATTAGGATATGCAGTAGGGTTTGGAATTGCATTTTCGCCTGCGGCCGCATCAAATTGGCTAAGATGATACGTAACCGTATAATCAGATGGATCAACTCCGGCAAATATGGATTCCTCTTGAACAGTAAGGTCAATCGGGTAGCCAACATCATTATTACCATCGATACAGAATTCAAGGTCCACAAGCTCAAATGGAATAAAATCAACCGGTCTTACTTCAATTAAAAAAGAGGATGTTATATAGCAGCCACTAATGTTGTTTTCGAGTCTTACATAAATTGTTTGAAAAGGCGAATCGATATTTGTATAACTTTCAGGAGTTGTGATTTGATTTACTCCATTTTCAGCATCATCAAGTGTTTGATGAAAAGTTACATCAACATCTGTTTGTGTTCCTAAAAGTTGAGGTTCTGCTACCAATAAGAAAAAGTTTGCAAAGCCGTCATCATCTAAATCACATACTATAATAGTATCAACGGGTCCGGCAACCGGGTTTTCAACTAGTGTAACATCAGATTCAAAACTGTTATTGGTTTCATTAATTTCAGCTACAATACCTGTTCCGTCTCCCAAGTCATCTACAACAGCTGTAAGTATAAAGTCGTTTGGAATCGCTGCAGGAATTGTCATACTCACCGAGTTTGTTTCAAATCCATCTACAGGAATCGTATTGATAGTTGCGAAACTTCCAACCAGAGTACCATTGGCATAAAATGCAATGGGTGTATTTGCCGGAACAGCATCGGTACTTTCCAAATTAAAGACAGTATAGTCTACATCAATATCTCTGGAGTCACAATAAACCTCAATATTGGTAACATCGATGGTCGCATCCGGAAGTTCACTTGAAAGCACTACATTGATGTTATTGACAAAGATTCCATCTTGGTTTGTGTCCAATTGAACCAGCATCGATGTATCACCAATATTGATTACATCTTCAATATTAAACAAATCCAGATCCATGTTCCACAAGTCTGATGCACCCGTATAACTATTTGTACTATTGAATGCATTGTTTGCCGGATTTAAGGGTAAGTCTTCCATCACTACCCCATTAATACTCAAGGTTTCCCCAACAGCAATTCCCACATCGCCCTCCCAAACTAAAAAACCAACTTTAGCACCAACCACATCGACTACATTTAAATTAGTAAGGTTTATATCTAATTGTGGATCGGGCCCAAAGACTTTTTGTAAGCCATCATAGATAGTCAACTGGTTGTTGGGTAGTGTTGCATCTTCATAAACAATGGTTACAGACCAGCCTCCAAAATTTGTTCCATTTCCGGGAGCTCCACCACAGTAATTGGCAATAATATCTGTCAAATCCAAATCAGATATGGTATAAGTACCATTGCCTGTGAGTTGCACCTGAGCGGTAACATCTGCAAAAGCACCAAAATAAGTAATCGCTCCATTATTGGCTGTAAAGGTCCTTTCAGCAGTAATATCGGCACCATTAAATGTTACATCAAAATCACCATCCCCGGAACCTGCCCAGTATAAATATGCTGCTACAACTGTTTGACCGGGAGCTAAGTTTAAATCTGCACTTGAAGAAGTAAGTATATCACAATACCCACCTGCATTTTCTGCTTCATTTAAAGTGTTTCCAAAAGCAGTGAAATCATATTTACCGTTGAATTGATTGTATTGTGTAATTGGTTGAGAGCACAGCGTACCTGATAAAACTAATAAAAGTAAAATCCAATAAATTTTAAGACTATTTTTTGTCATTTAGTTAGGCTTTGCAGCTCTAAAGATACAAATTGAATTATTATCTAGCTTTGTAATTATCAAAAGAGTACTTTAGAAAATCTATTTAAAAGGGTATAGAAATTAAAAGCCGCAAAGTATATACTTTACGGCTTTTAGAAAATATTCCTATCATTTATCTCTTCAAGGTAAAATGCCCTGTAAATTCTTTGTTTGTATCTTCTTCTATG
>NZ_CAXBAN010000416.1:0-2114 GCF_963973675.1 uncultured Planktosalinus sp.
AGAGTGTGGGTTCGATTCCCACCCAAGGTACTAGAGAGCAAAACCCCTGCAATTACAGGGGTTTTGCCGTTTTTAGCCCTCAATATTACTTCTATGAAAATTGAGGTGTATATCACAAAGGAGCCTATTTTGTTCAAAATAGTGGATATGAGTAAAAACAAATATTCAGAAGTGAAAATTTATATACCAAAAAAAATGGTCGTAAGAGTGTTGCTCCTGGCGATAAATGGTATGTCTACTTTTATTGGCGAAATCCTGAAACTGGCAAAATGGATATTAAATGCAAGTATTATCGCGGAATAAACCAAAAAAAACAGTAGCAGAGCGTGAATAAGTAGCAAAGGCCTATCAAAGATCGTATCAAATGTTACTAGAACAGGGATGGAACCCTTTAAAAAACAAATTGAATACCCAAAGGTCTGCCCCTAAAAAACAAAATCATACCTTAAAATCTGCAATAAAATATGCTCTTGAAATTAAATTAAAAAACACAAAAGAGAGTACCGCTCTTGATTATAAGGTTAGATCACAATTTTTCTTAGAATGGGCTGACATTAATTTTAAGTCTGGCTTACCGATAGACAAATTTAAGCTTGAAGACTTTTATCAATTTATGGATTACTTAGAATTGGATTATGTAAACAAATCTTCAGGAAAACGATTATCTAATGCAAGTATCAATAATACAAGGCGTGTAATATCTGCTTTGTTTACTGAACTTAAGAACAAAAGATTTATTGAACACAATTTCATCAAAGGCATCCCAAATCTCAAATCTGATCCACTAAAAAATCATCCTTTTACGCATTCACAATTAATTGAGATAAAAGATTATCTAAAGGAACATGATCCATACTTAATTCAATTTATTTCTTTTTTACTCTATCCTATTTTACGGCCAATTGAAATAATAAGATTGAAAATTAAGGATCTCAATACTAATGATTGGATTCTTGGGGTCGAAACAAAAACTGAAGCATTCTCTTACCGGAAGATCATCACAAAAATGCAACCCGTAATTAGAGATATGAAAATTGAAGATTATCCTGGTCATTTTCATTTATTTACCAATCTTTTTAGGTCTATTTAATTATGGCAGGTGAACAAGCATTTGTAAAAGATTTTAAAAATTTTCTTTCGGGTATTCCCAATGTGGATTTTTATTTTGATAAAAGAATAATTCCATGAAGTTAATACTAGATTCTAATGTTTTCGACGACTTATTGACTGGGAAACTTGAAATAGCGGTTTTTGAGAAAGAAGATTTTGAATTATTTATAACTCATATTCAGGTTGATGAAATTAATGAATGTCCTAATAAGGAAAAAAGAGCGAAGCTTTTAAATTTTATGATAGAGTTGAGACCTGAAAAAATCCCCACTGAATCTTTTGTAGTAGGAACTTCTAGGATAGGCTCAGCAAAGATCGGAGATGGGAATTTAATTGAAAGGTTAAGGACTGGGAATTTAAAAAAAACAAACGACGCACTTATTGGAGAAACAGCTATTAAAAACAACCTCACTTTAATTACTAATGATTTAAAAATAAAGTAATTGAACTTGGAGGAGTTGTGTTAACTGTAGACGAGTTAATAGCTAAGTCAAAAGATTTATAGTTTTAACTTTTACAATATAATTTATGTGGAAAAAGTCAAAACCTGATAGGGTATTATCTTGGACGCTAATTTTGCAATTTTAGGAATTGTTTTTGTTGCTGGGGTTCAGATTATAAGTTGTAGTTCTGAGGTTGTTTTAAAGAACTTAAAAGCTTCAGAGTATTCAAATAACCTGGTTTCACCTATAGTTTGAATTTTTACGTTATTTGGAGTTGTTTTTACCTACAGGCAACAGGAAAAAAACCATAAAGAACAGATGAGTCAAACCAAAGTAGAGCACTCATTGATGATGGTTGAAAAATTATATTCAATATTTGTAAACAACCTCAATTCTGAACGGGAATTAATTGCGTTATCCAAAGATAATTGTGTGAGAATTTTAGAGAAATATTTAAATCAGTTTACACAAGAAGAAAACAAATACATAGTTTCTGAGGTGATGCCAGTGATAAAAGATTTGCCTAAGATTGAAGAGCATATTGATAATATGCGATATTTA
>NZ_CAXBAN010000417.1:0-2109 GCF_963973675.1 uncultured Planktosalinus sp.
GTAACCGTATTGCCAAAGAACATTATGGCAATCAGGTACAGAATTATGTCTATGCCGTGGAGCAATCACTGGATAATTATAAATTCAACCTGCTTAAAAACAAACAGACCTTCATTTCCCAAATGAAGAACAGCGAACTCAATGTCCGTACCATTGATGAAGGGGCTGTGGATGAAAAAAGCGGTATGAACTTCTCCGAATATATTGCCATCCTTTCCGGGGATACCTCCCTTTTGGAAAAAAGCAAACTGGAAAAGAAAGTGGCGGTGATGGAAAGCCTGAAACATTCCCACTTTAGGGAACTCACCCGTCATAAATACCAGTTGGAAAAACTGCAAAACAATCATGCTTCTACTGAAAAAACACTCGGAAAGATCTCCGCCGATGCAGCCGTGTATAAAGACCGTCTCCAGATGACCAAAGAAGGTACCAAAGCCAACCCCATTCAATTGGACGGAACAGCGAGTCGGGACAGTGAAGCTATAGGCAAACACATTATCCAGTTGTATCAAAACTGGAAGCCACAAGCCGGGCAGCACGAAGAAAAAATTGGCAACCTGTACGGTTTTCAGTTATACATCCGCAGGCAACAGGAAGCCTACGAAGAAAACGGATTGTTCGAATACCGGTATTCCAATAGCTTCTATGCACAAAGGGAAAGTGAGGGGATCAAATATACCTACAATAACGGTTTGCCCAATATGGATAATCCGAAGTTGGCAGCACGGCATTTTTTAAATGCCATTGATCGGGTGGAGCATCTTAAAGAGCGGTATAAGCGGAACCTTTCCGATCTGAAAACAGAACTTCCCAAGATTGAAAAACTCACTACCAAACCTTTTACCAAGGAGAACGAACTACGGGAGCTGAAAACAGAGCTCGCTAACCTGGAACGGCAGATTGCTATTAAAATTCAGGAAAACCAGTTAAAGCAACACCAACCCAATGAACCGGATCAAGAACAAACCCCGGTTATCAAACTCGGGGAACATCAAACAAACGGGCATGCCGTCAAAGAATCT
Source organism: uncultured Planktosalinus sp. (assembly GCF_963973675.1). Lineage (NCBI taxonomy): Bacteria > Pseudomonadati > Bacteroidota > Flavobacteriia > Flavobacteriales > Flavobacteriaceae > Planktosalinus > uncultured Planktosalinus sp. The sequence continues at coordinate 1,023 of NZ_CAXBAN010000417.1, forward strand.
GTGGTAGCTGCTTCGGCATCGGAGCGTCCCCGTAGCAGGATGCGATTGTAACATTAAAAAAAGAAACGTATGGCAAATAGTGTATATCAGGTCAATAAAGGAATTAACCGCAGTATTGAATTTAAGGGATTAAAAGCCCAATATATCTGGTATTTGGGTGGCGGTGTGGTAGGATTGCTCATCGTATTTGCCATCATGTATATCATCGGCCTACCCACACTGGTATGTATCGGTGTTATTCTCGGCTCAGGAACCCTGCTGGTGATGAAGATCTACCGAATGAGCCATCAATACGGGGAACACGGACTTATGAAAACCCTGGCACGAAAACAGGTTCCCAAAGCAATCCGATCCAATAGCCGCAGGGCTTTTTTAAAAAGATAAAAAACAAAATGAAGATGGAAAAAATGTTGGATGATCTATTACCGATTATGGATGTGGAACACGATTGCATCCTGAGCAAACAAGGCGATGTCACCGTCGTGTTTAAAGCAGACCTGCCGGAGATATTTACCCTTTCCGATCAGGAATATGAAGCTTTTCATCAGGCCTGGGTAAAAGCCATTAAGGTATTACCCAAATTCAGTGTACTGCATAAACAGGACTGGTTTCTGCAAACCGGGCATCAACCTGATTTTACCAAAGCGGATACCAGCTTTTTAAGCCGGGCAAGTGAGCGGTTTTTTAATGAACGACCCTTTCTGGATCATAGCTGTTATATCCTGCTGACCAAAAAACCGGCTCACCGCAAAACCGCAACTTCTGCCTATTCCAGCCTGCTACGCAGAAGCATCGTACCGGAAGAAACGCTGAAGCCCTCCTTGTTACAGGATTTTCTGGACGCTGCCGGTCAGTTCAAACGTATCATCGAAGATAGCGGCTTTGTGAAACTGACCCGGTTACGGGAAAAGGAACTTTGGAGTGGCAAACGGACAATGGGTATCATTGAAAAGTACTGCTACCTGTCCGAGCGCAATGACCAGTATCTCATAGGAGACATGAATTTCCAGGAAGGTTTACAGGTAGGTTCCAAGTATTGCCAGCTTTACACCCTGGGGGATGCTGCCGACCTGCCGGCACTTTGTGG
>NZ_CAXBAN010000418.1:0-2105 GCF_963973675.1 uncultured Planktosalinus sp.
TAGGTGGCAATTACTCAAGTTCTCAATCTGCTATTATAATCCCGCAACCGGGTTCACAAACTAAATTTGTAATTTTTGCTGTCTCTGCCTATACAAATTCCAATGTTGTTTACTCAATTGTTGATATGAGCCTGGACAACGGACTTGGTGATGTAATTCCTGGAAAAAAATCAATACCTGTTCTTTCCAATACCGGTGAGTATATTCAAGCTACTCCTTCTTCTGATGGAACCTTTTGGTGGGTCTTAACTCATAAAGGGGGAACTTCAGATTACTACACTTATAGAGTTACTGAAGATGGCGTAGATATTGAAAACCCGGTAATTTCAACAACAGGATCTCCTTCAACTTCTAATGGAGATATTGGCTTTATAAAATTTAATAATTCAGCAACCAGGCTAGTTAGAACTGCTTATATTTCACACTTTTTTGATATAAGTAATTTTGATAATCAAACCGGTATAGTATCAAATGCACTTCAATTTCCATTACAATATGCCTATGGAGCTGAGTTTTCACCAAACGAACGATTTATTTATGTTTCAGCATATGGTTCTCAGGGGGTTAAACAATATGATCTTCAGGCAGGTACAACTGTACAAGAAATTGAAGCTACAAAATACACATTCTCAACCTTATCAAATGGTGCTTTATTAACTGCTCCTGATGGTAAAATCTATTCCAGCAGGCATGGGGCTTCAGCACTTGATGTCATAAATAATCCAAACCTTTCTGCAGCTCAAGCAAATTACCAATTAAATGCGTTAGACCTAGAAGGGAAAACAGCACAATTGGGGTTGATTAATATTGTGGCTGACTTTGTCTCACAAGCCCCGCCGCAATTAGCAGACTTAAACGTTTTATCAATTACTGAAGATCTGGCTCAGATTTCAGTAGAAATTAACTCAGACGGAGGTTCTTCAATTATACAAAGAGGGTTTGAGTTTGGAATGAGTCCTAATGCCTTACAGGAGTATTTGGTGCCCGGTGGAACCGGAACTATGCAATATACCTTTGAAAATCTTTTGCCTGATACTCAATATTTTTTCACGGCCTTTGCTGAAAATCAGCATGGTCGTACCACACTTGAAGTACAAAACTTCACTACTGAAAACGAGGTCGACGACACTCCACCGGTTGCAATTTGTGTAGAAAACTTGACTGTTCAATTAAGTGAAAACGGCATTGCAATTATCAATGAAAGCATGATAGATAACGGCTCTTTTGATGATGTGGGTATTGAAAGCATTGTTTTAAATATTTATGAGTTTTCTTGTTTTGATATTGGAGAGCAGCCAGTTACACTGACTATTACAGACACTTCCGGAAATGTGTCAAGCTGTACCACAGCCGTCTTTGTAGAAGATATTACACCACCTGTAATTGAACTTGCAGAAAATCAAACGACTCAATTTGTGATTGATTCATCAGAATACTATTTGCCAAATTATTTTGAGGAAAGTATTTTTATTGCTACCGATGTTTGTACAAACCCTGTAGTTAATCTGACACAATTTCCGTTACCCGGTACACTTTTAACAGCAGGAATCCATCAAATCACTTTAACTGCAATAGATTTCAGTAACAATTCGTCTGAATACGCATTTGAAATCCTGATACAACAAACGCTTGCAACTTCAGATTATCAGGCTTTTGAGGCGCTATATTTGTACCCAAATCCTGCGAGTGATTTTGTAACGATTAAAAACCCTTTAAATTTAGAAATCAATTTTGTTGAGATTTACGATTTAAACGGCCGTCTTGTTAAGTCGATTAATTTTGAACAGGTTTCAGAAAGCAATACTCTTGATATTAGCGATTTGGCATCAGCTTCTTATCTTGTATTTATCAAAAATGATAGGAATCAAATCTATAAACAATTGATTGTTAAATAATCAACAACTTTATAAAGTGAATCTGTTATCAACGAATAAAGTAGTATATTTGCTCGCAATTAAAACGTAATTGCAATGACTGCTCATCTTGATAAAATTCTTGGAGAAGGACTCACTTACGACGATGTCCTGCTTGTGCCGGCATACTCTGAAGTATTACCCCGTGAAGTATCGATAACTTCAAAATTCACCAAAAACATACCAATTAAC
>NZ_CAXBAN010000419.1:0-2096 GCF_963973675.1 uncultured Planktosalinus sp.
TCACCGCGTCCGGGACTGAACGGTACGCTAAGGTTTACACCACCGGCTTTGGCTGCTTTTTCAACCGCAGCTGTTCCACCTAAAACAATCAGATCGGCGAGACTAACTTTTTTGCTTAATCCAGATTGAATTTCGGTGAGTTTATTCAATACTTTTTGCAAACGTTCCGGTTCGTTCCCTATCCAATCCTTTTGAGGGGCTAAACGAATGCGTGCACCATTGGCGCCGCCTCTAAAGTCAGAACCTCTGAATGTTCGGGCGCTGTCCCAGGCCGTATTGATAAGTTCGGTACTGCTCAGTCCGCTGTTGAGGAGTTTTTCTTTTAAGTCAGTGATTTCACTTTCGCTCAAACTGTAATCTACACTTGGAATCGGGTCTTGCCAGATTAAATCTTCCTGAGGCACATCTGCACCTAAGTAGCGACTTTTTGGACCTAAATCACGATGCGTCAGCTTGAACCAGGCTCTGGCAAATACCTCTTCAAAATAAGCTTGGTCTTTATGAAAACGCTCAGATATTTTGCGGTATTCAGGATCCATTTTCATGGCCATATCAGCATCGGTCATAATCGGGTTTTGACGTTTGGTGGGGTCGTGTGCATCCAGTGGCTTGTCTGCTTCTGCAATGTTAACAGGCTCCCATTGCCAGGCTCCGGCAGGGCTTTTCTTTAGTTCCCATTCATATTTGAATAACAAGTCAAAGTAGCCTTGATCCCATTGTGTTGGGTTTGTAGTCCAGGCACCTTCCAATCCGCTGGTTACGGTGTCTCCGGCATTTCCGTTTCCTTTAGGGTTCATCCATCCAAAGCCCTGGTCTTGGACGTTTCCTCCTTCAGGAGCTTCACCTAATGTAGAGGCATCCCCGTTTCCGTGTGCCTTCCCTACTGTATGACCGCCGGCAGTAAGCGCTACGGTTTCTTCATCGTTCATCGCCATACGCTTAAATGTGGTGCGTACGTCTTTTGCAGTCCTTAGCGGGTCGGGTTTGCCGTCTACACCTTCTGGATTTACGTAGATTAATCCCATCTGAACTGCTGCAAGCGGATTTTCCAACGATTCACGGTCTTCATCACTGTCATAGCGGTTTTTGGTTTCAGCCAGCCATTCTTTTTCTGACCCCCAGTAAATGTCTTTTTCAGGGTGCCAGATATCAATGCGTCCTCCCGCAAAGCCAAAGGTTTTAAAGCCCATAGATTCATAGGCCATATTTCCGGCAAGGATGAATAAATCTGACCAGGAAATTTTGTTTCCGTATTTTTTCTTAATAGGCCAAAGCAAACGACGTGCTTTATCTAGGTTTCCATTGTCGGGCCAGCTGTTAAGTGGAGCAAATCGTTGGTTCCCGGTGTTGCTTCCACCACGACCATCAGCAACTCTGTAAGTTCCGGCAGCATGCCACGCCATTCTGATCATTAAACCACCGTAGTGACCCCAATCAGCGGGCCACCAGTCTTGACTGTCGGTCATAAACTCTTTTAAATCTTTTTTAAGAGCCTCCAGGTCCAGTTTTTCGAATTCTTCAGCATAATTAAAATCGGAACCCATGGGGTTAGTTTTAGTGTCGTGCTGATGAAGGATGTCGAGATTAAGTGCTTTGGGCCACCATTGCATCACATTTCTTTCGGTACCGGTGTTGGCGCCATGATGAAAGGGGCATTTTCCTGCTGTTGTGTTGTTCATAATGCTATTTTTTAAAATTAGTTTTGATGTTTAATAAATTCAATTCCTCAAAGTACGTGTTTATTATGCTTTACAGAATGTGAATTTTAACAAAATAAGTAATTATAAATCAAAGGCAAATATCATTTTAAATTATAATTCTTATATGAAAATAAGTTTTGCTTATTGATGTTGAATTCGTGTTTTTTTTGAATAAATAATACGACCTAAAGTTACAAATATTTATCGGGTTTTCAATTGGATTTTCGGGGGCTGATAAATATTCTCATCGTTTTTTTTACTTTATTTTTGCAACAGATAAAATTTAATTTATATTTGCATCCGCTTAGCGAAAGTTGGGCACTTTAAATGGTATTATTACCTTCCTCCTTAGCTCAGTTGGTTAGAGCATCTGACTGTTAATCAGAGGGTCCTTGG
>NZ_CAXBAN010000420.1:0-2091 GCF_963973675.1 uncultured Planktosalinus sp.
CATTTAATTTGAATCTCTGTTTATATAAATCCAACCTGTTTTTTGATTGCCATATTGGCTGTCTTCGGTTGAAAAATTGATAACATAAAAATACGTGCCTGTTGGTAATTCATCACCTTCATCTGTCTGTCCAAACCATTCATTTACATAGTTGTCTTGTTCAAAAACAATTCTTCCATGACGGTTAAATATCTGCAAACTTTCTATACCAGATCTGTTTGCTAAAAATTCAAGATCCAAATTATCATTCAATCCACCAGAACCACCTGGAGATAAGCCTTCAGAAATAATGCAGTTTAGAGATCTTGCTTCAATTTCTGCACTTCCTGTACAGTCGCCTTTAGTGATTAATACCGTATAAATATCTGCCATATTTGAAACAGTAGCAGGCAATGTTATGGTAATTGAGCTTGAAGACTGTCCTTCAATAACATCACCGTTTAAAAGCCATTGATAGCTTACTCCTTCTTCAGAAGTGTTGGCCGTAAGGGTTACTTGCTCAGTTGTACATCCTGTTATATCATCACCTAAAGTAACTTCAAGGTCACCTCTCGGTCCTACTATAACAGTAAATTCGGTTGAACATTCTCCAACAGTCACAACAACAGTATAATTACCAAAATCTATTGCTTCAATGATTGGATCTGTTTCCGGTAATACTTCTCCGTTAAAAGTCCAAACAAACGTAGCCGCTTCAACAGGAGCATTCGTTGGAGTAGCATCCAAAAGGACTTCACTTTCAAAACATGTTTCTAAATCACCTTCAAGATTTAAAATAGGTGACTCATTAAACTCTAAGTTGATTGAATCAGTAACTGTACAGTTTTCAAACGTTACTTCCAATGAATATGTTCCTGTAGAACTCACAGTTATAGTTGGTGAAGTTTCACCTGTACTCCACAAATAGGAAACCTCTGAGGGGTCTGCTCCTGTTATGGAGGGAATTATTTCAAAGGAAGAAACATCACAAAAAGACTGATCTGAGCCTAGGTCAAGAGATATCGCCCCATCAACTGTTACTGTCACAGTATCTGTTTCAACTATGATATCACCATTACACAAAGTATAGGTTGCTTGCGCTGTATAATCAGATGTCTGTGTTGGGCACACTTCTATTGTTGGAGTTGTGGCAATTTCAACACCATCGGCATCGAGCCACACAAAATCAACGTTAGATTCCCCACTTGGTGTAAATCTCCAGGCTTCCTGACTTGCAGACCAATCGCCTGTATTTCGATCAGGAGCAGCAAGACCTTGTGTTCCTCCTACATTTTGTAATCCAATAATAGCGTTTCCACTATTCCAGCTACAACCTGAAGTTCTTTCCTCCATATATACTTCAACCACATTCGTGGTTTCATAAATTACAATTTGAGAAGTCATTGATTGATTATTACAGCTAAAATAGGGGATACTTGGAAAGTTAACTACCAACGTTCTACAGGGTGCTTCTCCAAAAAACGCATAGTTGATTGTTCCAGAACCTCCTACTGATGGATCAATATCCATATAAGCCCCAAATATAGCTGCTGAAATCAAATTCGGATTAGGAACTGATTCACTAAAGGACCAATCACAAAAACCTCCGGGGTCATTATCAACTGTATCAAAAGTCATTACTCCATTAGAACCTATTAAGAATTCAGTATAGTTTTCACCATAAAAACAAAACTCAAAAGGTAGCGGGATTGTATTAGACCAAACATCATCAGTATTTACCGAAACTGGAGTTCCTCCTGTAAAAGGAAAGGGTGGATCATATGGAATTGAAGTTGCTTCATAGTCACTTGTCTCACCTGTATTTAAAAAAGACGCAGTTAATTCCGTACAAGAATCATCACAGTCTAATGTTACATCCGGTCCGGCATTCACATTAGGACAACCAGGCCCCTGGGCTTGTACCAAAACTCCTGAAAGAATTACAAACAAAAAAAGAATATTTTTGTTTGCTTTTGATTTTAAAGAAGTTACATTTTTTAAATTTTCAGCAAACTTAAAAAAGTCGCGTAATTGTTTTTTCATAATGTTAAGTCGTTTTGAAGTAGAAGCGACTAAATTAATAAAATAAAAACTATTAAGAAACTATTAACT
>NZ_CAXBAN010000421.1:0-2068 GCF_963973675.1 uncultured Planktosalinus sp.
AAATAGTTGTAAAAAATAAAAAAATAGCCGATCTACTTTTTGAGTTATTGGATGCGTCATATAAAGAAGAACTATGTGTCATTCATTCCAATAAAACTCAAAACTACCGCATTAGAAGTATTAGGCAGTTTGAAGCAGGTGAAAACAGGATTTTAATTGCAACTGATGTAATGGCACGTGGACTGGATTTTGAGAATATCACCCATGTTTTTAATGTTGACACCCCGGCATATCCTGAAAACTATATTCATCGTATAGGAAGAACTGGTAGAGCCGAACGCTCAGGTAAAGCAATAACTCTTGCTTCACCTGGCGAATTTAACTCTTTATCAACTATTGAAACCTTGATGAGCCATCAGTTAAAAAAGTTTGAGTTGCCCAAAAACATCCTAATTTCTGAGCAACTCATTCCTGAAGAGCAACCAAAAGTAAAAGAAATCAACAATCCGTCTAAACGAATCAAAAACGAAGAACAACCCGGACCGGCGTTTCACGAAAAGAAAGAAAAAAACCAAAAAATTAATTTAGGAGGCACCTATAAAAGAGAAATCAAAAAAAAGTACAAAAAACCAAAAACCAAGGGTGACAAAAATTACAATAAGAGAAATAAACGTAAATAACACCTTGTGTTTATTAAATTAGGAAAACAAGCATGATCTAATTAATTATTAATAGTAATTATTAATAGGTTTTAATAATTACTTAATAATATTTCGTATATTAGTAAGTATAATTTTAAATACTTAGCGATATGAAAAGTGCAGAATTACATAGAATTGTTATGTGTGTGGCATTTTTTGTTTTTCTTTCCGGTATTACTTCACAAATTGTTGCCCAAAATCAAAAAGACAACTCGATCCCAAATTTTTTGATTGAAATTGAAAAAACAAACAACACTGTTAAACTGGTATGCTTGTCAGGGTGTAACTGGAAAGAATTACACTATACTACCACCAATGCAAATTTATTACAGGCCATTGATCAGTATGGAATGACAGAACTCTCCAAAAGAGATCGAATTGAGCTAGAAGGTGAAAGCAATAACTTTTTATTTACAGTTGAACAACACAACAGTACAATCACTTTAAGCGGAATTGAAGGCACAGCTTGGAAAGAACTCAGCTTTAGTTGTAAATTAAATAATTGCAAACAAACTATTGATCAATTTGGCATGACTCGTTCAAAATAATTTAAGTATATTTGATTTATAAAACCTGTCCCCATATTCCTTTAGGGCAGGTTTTTTTGTTTATAATAATTTCATAACTCACTATTATAAACTGAAAATGAGGAATTCCTCATAATTAATAAAAAGCAACTAGTTAATTTAGCCACACATCCACTTTAAAAATGGCAAAAAAATTTTATTATCAAACAATTAGATCAAACCCTGTTTTTGTTAATTTTGGAATTAAGGAAGAAATCAATTCTGTTGGTGACTATCTGGGACCCATCTGTATCAACAAACAGGACGCCGTGAATGATTCCCTAATTTTTTATAAAGACGGTATCAAAGAATTTGATACATTTTTAAACGGTGAACCTGAATATCATTTTCATCTGAGTATGCAAATGGCATCTTACATAAATGCTTTCGTGTTTTTTCTTTATCATCCGGAGCATAAAAAGTATGCTGTCAAAACGGCAATCTGGAGAGACCGCATCTTAGGCGTTTTTTACCATAAGGAAAACAAAGACCATACACTTACAAAACCACCTAAAACAAATAAATGGTTTACAAAATTTAACCCGGGCGAATCAATCCCTGAAGTGCTTTCGCTTCACCAACTCAATGATAAACCAAAAAAATCCCACTATTTTACACTTGAAAAAGAGAATGTCAGAATCGTTTCTTTAAAGTACCGCAACCTCGAAAATTCTATCGAAGAAATTAAAATATATATTAGAGCAAAACAAAAAAAACAACTTATGGAGTGTTTGTCAAAACACTTCGTTTTTTAATTGTTTTAAAAAATAATTTACAATTTGAGGATGTTTTATTTATTTTTATCCATTCAATATTTAAGTTTCTGAACATTTACTATGCCTTCAAATTATCAAGTATTGC
>NZ_CAXBAN010000422.1:0-2062 GCF_963973675.1 uncultured Planktosalinus sp.
TAGGACGCCAGGTTTTCATCCTGGTAACAGGGGTTCGATTCCCCTACGGACTACTAAAAACACAAGTAGTTTGTGTTGTCGAGAAGCCTTAATTGGCATGAAATTTTAATAATATTTGGTCCGTTCGTCTAGGGGTTAGGACGCCAGGTTTTCATCCTGGTAACAGGGGTTCGATTCCCCTACGGACTACAAACAAGAATTAGTTACATTTTTAAGAACAAAACAAATGGCAAATCACAAGTCAGCGTTAAAGAGAATTAGAAACAGCGAAACAAAACGTTTACGCAACAGATACCAGCACAAGTCTACCAGAACTGCAATCAAAAAATTGAAGGAGACTGAAAACAAAGCTGAAGCGGAAAAACTATTCCCGTCTGTAGTTTCTATGATTGACAAATTAGCAAAGAAAAACATCATTCATGATAACAAAGCAGCTAATTTAAAGTCAAGTTTATCGAAGCACGTCGCGGCACTTTCATAAAGGGTCTGTAACAATAAAATCAATCCAAAACTCTCATCTAATTGCTTAGATGAGAGTTTTTTTGTTTTCTGATGTTTCATCGATTTTTTGTACATTGCGCGTGTGAAAAAAGCATTTTTCAAAACGCTCTCAGTACTTAATAAATGGTTGCTCCCCAACTTTACAAAGCAACGATTGGATTTAAGTAAAGCAAAAAAATGGCAATTGGCCATTCTTGCATGGAAAATCTATGTCACCAAAAACCTTTTAGATTCTTAATTTGTATGATCAATGAATAAATTACTTCTTCCACTATTTATAGTATTTTTTACCACAACAACCATTGCTCAAAACAGCCGGGTGTTACCAAAAGGAATTGCTGAAAGTGAGAAAGGCCTGATAACTGAGTTTCAGTTTAAAAGTACCAAGATCACTCCACCACCTGAATTTCCCGTAAGAACAATGGCCGAATGGGAAGAAATTGAATATTTAGTAATCCGATGGACCCCTTCTTTCCAAAATATTTTACGCCAAATTGTTGCAGCTGCCGTCGAAGAATGTAAAGTGTTGATTACTACCGAAAACCCCGGAGCTGTTACTTCCTACCTTACATCCAATGGGGTTGATATGAGTCAGGTCGAATTTTTAGATGCACCCAGTAATTCAATTTGGATTAGAGACTATGCCGGTAATACAGTGTATACAAATGATGTAGGTGAACGTGCGCTCGTTGATTGGATTTACAACAGGCCACGTCCTCTGGATGATCAAATGCCCACTTTTCATGCAGATTTTACCGCTTCACCTATTTATATAACCAATTCAGGAAGTAATGATTTAGTCAATACCGGCGGTAACTTTATGGCTGATGGAATGGGCACTGCTTTTGCATCCAAACTCGTATTAGAAGAAAACGAACCCGGAAATCCTTATGGGGTAACCCCCAAAACAGAAGCTGATATTGATAATATCATGTTGGAATATCAGGGCATTTCAAGCTACATTAAAATGGATCAGGTGCCTTATGACCCCATTGATCATATTGATATGCACATGAAGTTACTTGATGAGGAAACCATCCTGGTTAGTAAATATCCTCCCGGAGTGGCAGACGGTCCTCAAATTGAAGCCAATATTGATTATGTAACTTCCACTTTCCAATCACCCTTTGGAACCGATTATAAAATTGAATGGATTGATGCACCTCCCAGCACAGGCGGAAATCATCCCGATTCCGGTGGTTTGTACAGAACATATACCAATTCGGTTTTTGTAAACGGAACAGTCATCGTGCCTACTTACAGACCGGAAGTTGATAACGAAGCATTGGCACTCTATGAAGAATTACTCCCCGGTTACAACATTGTGGGAATAGATGTCGATAATTCGGGTGAAAACCTCATTTCACTCAACGGTGCGATTCATTGCATCACACACGCCATTGGGGTTTCAGACCCGCTATGGATTGTTCATCAGCCCATTGAAGAGGCAAACACAACAATAGATATTGAGTACGGTGACGGAACTACAGAAGAATCTAATTATGGAAACTATCTTTTAAAACAATATAATAATCCAAAAACTAGAGCTAGTGTTGAGCCT
>NZ_CAXBAN010000423.1:0-2042 GCF_963973675.1 uncultured Planktosalinus sp.
CATCAAAATATATTAAATCAAATCGGTTTACAACTTTTTTACGATTACAAAATTATTTGTATTCTGGAACTAGGATTTGGTACAGGTCTCAATGCTTTTTTAACATATTTGGAGGCAACATCCAATAATTTAATTGTTGAGTATGAGGGTGTGGAAAAATACCCGGTTGCATTTGAAGAAATTCAACAATGTAATTTTGCTCAGAAATTAAATGTTGACAGAGCTCTTTTTGATAGGATGCATAAAATAAACTGGGAAGAAAGGGTATTGGTTTCAGAGGGCTTCCATCTTAAAAAAAGAAATCAGAATTTTAAAGATATTCGTGATGTAAATCGATTTGATTTAATATATTTTGATGCATTTGGGGCCCGGGTACAACCTGAACTTTGGACTGAGAAAATATTCAGCAGCATGTTTGCAGCTTTAAAAAAAAATGGAGTTTTAGTTACTTATTCAGCAAAGGGGAGTGTAAGACGAGCAATGCAAAACGTGGGATTTCAAGTTGAAAAATTACCCGGTCCCCCTGGTAAACGAGAAATGTTGAGGGCAGTAAAAAAATAATTTTAAACTAATCAAAACTCTTTATTTATGAAAGCACTGGTGATTTCAGGAGGAGGAAGTAAAGGGGCTTATGCAGGTGGGGTTGCACACCATCTTGTCAAAAATCAGCATAAAGATTACAATCTTTTCATCGGTACTTCAACAGGTAGTTTATTACTTCCTCACTTAGCTTTAGGCAAAGTTGAAAAACTCAAATTGATTTATACCAATGTTACACCCAAAGATATTTTTAATATCAATCCTTTTATCATTAAGAAAAAAGGGAATCGCGAGTATGTGGCCATCAAACATTGGAATGTATTGTGGCAATTATTAAGAAATAAACGCACATTTGGAGAAAGCAAAAACCTCAGAAGAAACATTCAGCGAAATTTTACAAAAGAAGAGTTTGAAGTTCTTAAAAATTCAGACAAAGAAGTTATTGTGACAGTTTCAAACCTCACTAAGAATAAAGTGGAGTATAAGTCACTCAAGAGTTGTGGTTATGAGGATTTTTGTGATTGGATGTGGATCAGTGCTAACTACATCCCTTTTATGTCGCTTGTGACCAAAGACGATTGTGAATATGCAGACGGTGGTTTTGGTGCCGTTTCCCCCATTCGGGAAGCAATAAGAAAAGGAGCTAAAGAAGTTGATTCCATTATACTTGAGGCCGAAAATATGGAGCACAACATTGTTTTGGGAAAAAATCCTTTTTCACTAATGGTTAATTTATTTGGCTTTGTGGTTGATCAAATTGAGTATCATAATATTGCAGAAGGAAAATTAGCTGCTTTGGCCCGAGATGTAGAATTAAACCTTTACTACACACCGACAAAACTTACTGAAAATTCCCTAATATTTGATAAAAAATTGATGTCAAGCTGGTGGCAAAGAGGCTTTGATGCAGCGGCAAACAGAGTTGCTTCAAGTAAGATCGATTACATTCCTTAATTTCTTAAATCAATTCCCCAACTTCCTGTTTAAGGTAAAGTAATGCCTTTTGTGAAGGTGAAACTTCGTCCATAAAATGCTGAATAATTGTCTCCCTTAATTTTGAGGCGCTATCTACTTTTTCATTCATAGCTGTTTTTCTAATGATTTGGATAGTAGCATTTTTAGCAGCATTGACCATGTTCCAGCAATCATTGGTTACGTAAATTTGCTGAGCGATGTTGTGTTCAAATTCTTGTTCTATATTGCTGATAAGCATCTTTTCATAAACATCAACATCTTCAGAATGCGGAGCAATTCTAACAAGCAATTTATTTGGAGCTATACGTTCAAGAAATAATGTAAAACGCTCATAGGCTTGGAGTCTTAATGGTAACATCTCTTTTTGTGACTCTTTTTGCAAAAGATACCTTCTTCGACCTTCTTCATTGCTTGTATGACCTTTAAAAAAATAGTAAGCAACTACTCCTACTACAATAGCAGGAAGCAAGTAAGCAACATAATTTAAAACTAAACTAAAGTCCTCCAAATAAATTGCTTGTTAGAAT
>NZ_CAXBAN010000424.1:0-2031 GCF_963973675.1 uncultured Planktosalinus sp.
GAAACTACGGATGCCTGTCGAAGTCCCGTCGGCTCCGGCATCCACATTGGGCCAAAACCAAAGGGTGGGAATGTGTAATTCGTTGATGGCGTGCAGCGTAGCTTCAATTTGCTTGCGCGAAAGCGCATATTCATTGGTTACGGGGTGTTGCATGACCACGAGGTACCCCTCGCTGAGGTCGGGCATTGCACCCACGCCACCGTATTTTTGATAGGGGTCAAACAACAAGGTTTTGCTATGTAATACAGGCACCGCCAAATCAATGGAGGGGCAACCGGTGTTGAATACCATGGCAGCGTCTTCACCCAGCTTCAACACCCGGGCTTCGGCTTCTTCAGAGGACACAAAGTGATAGTCGGCCAGTTTGGTGATGGCATGCCGCACTTTTTCATCGATGTTGCCCGTCACTTCTCCACCCTGAAGGTGTGCCAAAGGGATGTTCATATAAGACGCACAAATGGCGGTGGCCATGGTTTCAAAACGATCGGCCACGGTCACGACTATATCGGGTTTCAGGTTGTCAAAAACAGTCGACAATTCAAGGATACCAATTCCGGTAGTTTTAGCGGCGGCCGTCAGGTTTTCGCCTTCCAGGACATTGAAGACCTTAGCGGCTATTTGAAAGCCGTCTTTTTCAATATAATTGACGGCTGACCCATAGCGGTCCAGCAAGGCAGATGCAGCCACAATGAGTTGCAATTCCAGATGGGGGTGCGCCTCGATAGCCTTCAAGACTGACTTCACCCGGCTGTAAGAAGGGCGGGCAGTGATTACTACAGCAATGGTACGTTTTGACATCGATGGGAGTTTGGGTTAAAAATATAAAAAGGAATAGAGATAACCGGACGAACTGAAAAATATTTTTGCAGCCTGCAAAGGTGTGCAGATATTTTTTATGTTTTTGTCATTCTCTTTGCGAAAAAGCATTAATACTGCCAAAAGCGTTCGTAGCAACTTGATCATGGGGTATAAAATATGTCCTCGGCCTGGTTACCTATTTGTAGAAGCTTACCTGTATAGTTGAAATCTTAGGCCCAATCCAAACATTTCTAAAAAATGATGCCTGCATACTACCCGGCGTATCCTATATTTGTAAAACACGCAATAGTATAATTTTGAAACCGTAGAATTCATGAACATCCTCGCCATCATCCCTGCCAAATATGAAAACAAGCGCATTCATTGTATGGGTTCAAATGATGACAGAATATTAATTTTTTCCAAAAGCAAAATATGATTTATAAAAAAGTGTATAAATTTTTTTCTCAAAAAGATGGGTCGCAACACATTGCTTCTACGTATGCTTTAAAGGGACTAGAGAAAATTGTAAAGAAAAATAATGTCAACTTTGTTTTTGAGTTTGGAATTGGGATTGGAACGATACCTTATCTTTTAGGTTCTATTAAAAATGAGTTAATTTATTTTGGAACAGAAAATAATGGGTACTGTATAGAACAACTTAAACTCAATTTAAAAGATTTAGAAACTACCTTTTCATATAATCATCTTCATTCTTTTGAAGAATATACAGGTAATCGAAAGTTTGATTTAATAATTTTTGATGGGGCATTTAATGATTCAGCATTCTTAAGAAAAAATAGCTCATGATAACTCAATTATTTTTGTAGAAGGGTATAGAGCTGATCAAATTAAATTTATTATTAATGTATTTCCTTTTGCTTTGGTAAGTCAGAATATATGCAACCTAAAAAACGAAGACTTTTCTTTGGGATCAAATAAAAAACAAGAAAATTATGTTGGCGGTTATACTTTAATTAGACTTGATACAAGCTTTAGAAATAGGATTAAATGGTTATTAGAAAAACTTAGAACATATTTTCTTTATAAAATCAGAAAACTTAAATCATGAAGGTTTTAGCTGTAATACCTGCTCGTGGAGGCAGTAAGGGTGTATTGGGAAAAAACATGAGACTTGTAGCCGGAAAACCACTTATAGAGTACACTATAAATGTGGCTAAAAAATCTAAATACCTATCTAAGATAGTTATTTCAACAGATGATAGGGATGTA
>NZ_CAXBAN010000425.1:0-2029 GCF_963973675.1 uncultured Planktosalinus sp.
CAAGAAAATTTCTATAATTTTTAAGAGGTAAATGACTGGTAACTAGATCAGTTTTAGAGGTGTTAAAAAAAATGTTTACGTCTTCATTCGATTTCAACTCTTCATCAATATATTTGATAATAGATTTTGAAACTTCATTTCTATCAACATCATGATTTCCTGGACAAATGAAAAAATTCTTTTTATTAATTTTTAAAATTTCCAAGATACTTTCTATAAACTCCTTATATGCCTTATTAAAATCATCACTTTTACTACCATTTAGTACTAAATCGCCAGAGAAAATAACAAAATCAATGTTATCGACATTTAATTTTAAATCCTTTTTAAAATTACTGATTAATTTGTCCTGTTTAGTTAATTTTCCGATTTCAGACGTAAAATGTAAGTCAGTTAAGTGTAGAATTCTCATTTTATCCATTTAGTTAGTATTCAGTTTGCAATCACTTGTTTAATAAACGAAAAAAATACCCCACTACCGCATCCCGATAGCTATCGGGACATCGCGTGCGTTCCAATAGTACTTTTTCAATTCAATATCACTCCTCAAAATAATCCAAATCAATTTTTTTAATGGCAATGGTTTTATCCACCTGTACCCCCAGGTTGTATTCAATGGCGAGGTTGGCGAGTTGTTTGCCGTCTATTAAAATGATTTTTTGTTGTTTGCTGTCGCTTGCTGTTTTGATGGCACTTTCAGAAAAACGGGAGGTGGTTAAAAACACCCCTTTGTTTACGCCCTGTAATGCCAGTGAGCCAATAAAGTTGCGTATGTCAGGTGAGCCCACGTGGCCGTCTCTAAAGCGTTTGGCTTGTATATAGACGTTCTCCAATCCCAAACGGTCTTGAGAGATAATACCGTCAATACCATTGTCACCCGTTTGCCCGGTGCGCTCTGCGGCATCTTCACGAAACTCGCCATAGCCCATTTTTTGTAACAACTCAATGACAAAGTTTTCAAAATACCCAAAGGAGTTTTCTTTTAGTTTGTCCAGTAAATCTGTTGCCAGTTGTTTGTTGAGTTGGTCAACCGTGCTTGCCAGTACCTCTTCAGGGGTTTGGCTTTCAATTTCCTTAGTGATTTCTGCTTCCTGTTTGTTGTTTGTATCTTGATTGAATGTTTTGGTCCATTCAATATAATCGGGCATTTTCTTTAAATGCTTGATGCGCAAATCTTTTGGTTTGCCTTTAAGGTAGTCTTTTCCAAAAGGGGTAATTTGATATTTGGCACGCTCAGGATAATGAATGAGTCCGGCTTTTTTTAAATAACTGCGCGTCCAGCCCACCCGGTTGCGAAACAAACCCATTTGCCCGCTGGGTACTTTGATTTTTAAATCTTCTTTGCTTAGGTGAAAGTGTTCTGCAAGTTTTGTAACAACTTGGTTCAATGTAAAAACCTCCCCGCTTTCCAAAAGATTGAGCATAGGCAGCATAATGCTTTGAAAGTCGGGTATCTGGGTGTTGGGTTGGGTCATAGTTTAAAAATAGGTTGCACTCCTATTGAGGAGTTTGGAGGGGATCTATAAAAGCGGCAACCCAAATATAGTTAAAATTGTTAATATTCAAATTTTTAGGATTATATGGTTTGTTATTGACAATGCAATTTCTTTAAACTGCTTTTCCTTTTACTTTCTTTCAATCAAAAGGACTCAAAGGACAACAGGGACTTTACCGCAAGGGTGTGGGCCGCTGTGGACGCAGGTGCTGGTCGCACTGTAATTGCAGCAGGCCTGCCTGCCGTAGCCAGGTTATTCACGCCGGCGGTAAAGTCCCTGTGAGTCCCTTTTGTCCTTTTTACCCGGTAAACTCTTTAATTTTATTTCAACCAAAATACAATCCTTCAGGAGTAAGATACTTATAATTTTTGGTCATAATGACTTGTTTTGTTATTCATTGGCAGGAGTTGCTTTGATATTATTACTTACCACGCGATGTCCCGATAACTATCGGGATGTTGGAGAGCGGGTTTTTCTATCAATCAAAAGGACTCAAAGGACAACAGGGACTTTACCGCAAGGGTGTGGGCCGC
>NZ_CAXBAN010000426.1:0-2022 GCF_963973675.1 uncultured Planktosalinus sp.
TTTTATTCGGGCAATACCATTGTAAAGATTTAATAATTGATGGAGCTCTTTGTCTGAATGAACCGGCATTTTACTAAAAAGCTCTTCAGCCTCTTGAAAGTGTTTGAGTGCTGTTTCATAGGAGCCTTTATTGGTTTCAAACTGGCCCAAAAAATAAAGTGTTCTGGCATATTCTGATGATATTTTTCCAAATTTCTTTTCAATGATGGGTTTTGCTTCAAGAATGTATTGTTGAGCTTCCTGGTCTTCATTTAGATAGTGCAGGGTAGCAGCTAATTCTAGTTTGGTTACTGCAGGCTCAAAATGATTTTCCCCAAAGGTGGTTTCACTCACTTCAAGCGCTTTTTCAAGAGTGCTTCTTGATTGACTAAAAAGGTGTTGAAGCCTGTATAACCTCCCAACAACCCGAAGCATCTCACTGTGTAATTCTGGCTGGTTTTTAAGGGCGTCAAGGTTTTCCAAACCTTTTTGTAACATGGTTTCAGCAGTAAGGGTGTTTGAAGCACTTATATCAGGGTCTGAACTTTGAAATAAATCGATAACAAAATCTGTTATTTGACGGGCTTTAGTGGCTTCATATTGTGCAATATCCCGTTCATTTTTTGCACGCTCGGCTTGCCATAAGGTCGTTGTGATTCCGGCAATAATTACTAAAAATAAAAGTGAAGCAGCAACGACCCCAACCCTGTGTCTTTTGATATATTTATTAATTCTGTATTTATAACTGTCTGGCCTTGCAATTACAGGGTAGTTGTTTTTATACCGATTGATATCATCTTTAAGGTGTTCAACGCTTAAGTATCTTTCCTTAGGGTCTTTTTTTAATGCTTTAAGAATAATATTGTCTAAATCGCCGGTTAGTTTTTTTTTCCAGTTTTTAGTTGTTGAAATCGATTCAATTAGGGGGGAAATACTGTTACTTGGTTTTATGGGGTCTCTTTGTGTAACCCATTTTTCAATAGTTATGTAATCTGTGTTTTTACTTAACGGAAAGGGCTTGCTATGTGTTAACATTTCATAAAAAACCACTCCAAGTGAGTAAATATCGGTTGCAATTGTAAGGGGTTTTTTTGATAGTTGTTCAGGACTCGCATAGGCTGGTGTTAAGGGTATATTGCCAGTTTGAGTAATTTGATTTTCAAAGTCATCCTCATTATTATCCAATATTTTTGCAATACCAAAATCAATCACTTTAACAATTCCGTGATTTGTAACCAGTATATTGGCGGGTTTAAGGTCACGGTGCATGATAAAGTTTTGGTGTGCATAAGAAACAGCACTTGAAATATCCAAAAATAATTCAATCCGTTCATTGAGGTTCAAATTATTGTCAGCAATATATTCCATTAAAGGTTTTCCGTCAATATATTCCATGACTATGTAGGGCAACCCTTGTTCTGTAATGCCTCCGTCGTAAATTCTTGTGATGTGCGGGTGATTTAATCTGGAGAGTATTTTTCTTTCTAAATCAAATCGCTTTCGCAAGGAACTTGATAGATATCCGGTATTCATTATTTTAACAACAACTTGTTGATGGGCTTCCAGATCTGTTCTTTCAGAAAGGTACACATTACCCATCCCACCAATACCAATCAGATACATTAATTTGTACCGGTCTATTTCCTTTCCAATAAAGTAATCAGGTTCTTCTACCTCTTTAAGTTTACTCATTGCAGGTTTTTGTAAAAAGGTTTCCTCTTCCTGATCTGCTAAAAGCATATTTCGAAGCCTTTTTGCTACTTCTTTGTTTTTCTTTTCGATCTTAAGTAAATAATCCTCCCTTGCTGCTTCATTTAAGTCAACAATAAAATTGTAGTGCTTTTTTATATGTTCCCATTCATTTTTTTCCATTACCACAACAATTAGTTCCCATTCAAATATTCAAACAACCATGCTTTTGCCGTGCGCCATTCTCTTTTTATTGTAGACTCAGAACAGTCAATTGCAGCGGCAATTTCTTTGGTGTTTAATCCACCGAAATAACGCAGTTCCACAACTTTTGCCAATCGTTCATCAAGGGTT
>NZ_CAXBAN010000427.1:0-2015 GCF_963973675.1 uncultured Planktosalinus sp.
TGGGCATTCTCAAAATTTCTAGGGTCGGCGTTCAGTACCCCGGGAACATCTTTCCAAATAGTTACACTTTCAGCCCCTAAACTATAAGCAAATATAGCAGCAGTATAATCACTTCCTTCCCTTCCTAAAGTCGTCGTGAAGTTGTTATCATTGGAACCTAAAAACCCTTGTGTAACTGTTAAGGCTTTAGTATTTACCCAATCTTTGATTTGGCTTTGAGTTTGATTCCAGTCTATACCGGCATCCCGGTAGTTACTATCTGTTTTGATGCATTCACGGCTGTCTAACCAACTGTTTTCGATTTTATGTTGGTTTAAATATTGACTAACTATTTTAGTTGCGATTAACTCCCCAAAACATACCACTTGGTCATATACATAAGCATGAGAAGTAGACTTGTTCAATTCAAAGAATGAATTTAATTCTTCAAAAAGATTTTTTATTTCAGCATATACAGGGTCTGTTTTCTCTGGAAAAAGCTCCTGAAGGATTTGGTAATGATAATCTACAACAAAAGCCAGCGACGCTTGCAGTTCAGATGATTTATTTAGATAATCTGAAACCACATTTTCAAGTGCGTTGGTCATTTTTCCCATAGCCGAAACGACTACCACGAGGTTTTCAAATCCGGTGGTTTCCAGGACAGTTTTTACATTTTTAATACTTGCGGCATCTTTTACTGAAGCCCCGCCAAATTTAAATACACGCATTAATTAAAGTCTAAGAAATTTGTGATTCCTTTTTCATCCATATGCACTGTACGCCAGTCTTTTAATATTTTGGCACCACTGCGCTCATAGAATTTAATCGCCCCTTCGTTCCAATCGAGCACCACCCATTCCACTCTTTTTACACCTTGGGATTTAGCATATTTCAACACTTCCTGATAGAGGGCGCTGCCTATTCCAGTGCCTCGCATTTCGTTGTTTACAATTAGGTCTTCCAAGTGGATGGTGCGGCCTTTCCATGTTGAAAATCTGAAATAAACCAGGGCCATCCCCACGATTTTGTGTTCGACCTCAGCAACAAAACATTTGAAGAGCGGGTTTTCACCAAAGCCTTCTTTTTCAAGTTCCTCAACAGTAACGACCACTGCATCAGGTTCGCGCTCAAAGGTCGCCAGCTCTTTGATTAAAACGAGCACTTGAGGCATGTCTACTTTTTTACTTTCCCTTATTTTATATTTCATAACTCAAAAATTGATTCCCAAATTGCACTTCATTCTTCACAAAAATATCGATATTTCCTCTGTTTTAGACTAAAATTTTGTATAATATAAAATACAAATTCCAATCTTGCATCGGGAAAACACATAAATTTTTTACATTTTACTTCTTAGGTATGAATGGAAAAAATTCATGTACTTTTGTATGCAAAACCACATCTTTTCCAAAAATGGCTGACCATAACAAAACATTAGGCGAATTTATCATTGAAAACCAAAAGGATTTTGCTTACTCATCCGGCGAACTTTCCCGATTGATCAACTCCATCAGGTTGGCCGCAAAGGTAGTAAACCACGAGGTAAACAAAGCCGGTTTGGTAGATATTTTAGGTGCCTTTGGCGACAAAAATATTCAGGGTGAAGAACAGCAAAAACTGGATGTGTTTGCCAACGAAGCATTTATCAAAACCCTGACCAACCGAGAAATTGTGTGTGGCATAGCCTCTGAAGAAAACGATGGTTTTATAACCATTTCCGGACGTGAAAAAAACAATCAAAATAAATATGTGGTATTAATTGACCCGCTGGATGGTTCTTCAAACATCGATGTCAATGTTTCTGTTGGAACTATTTTTTCAATTTACAGAAGAATCACTCCGGCAGGAACTCCGGTAACACTTGAAGATTTTTTACAACCCGGAGTGAACCAGGTAGCTGCAGGTTATATTATATATGGAACCTCAACAATGATAGTTTATACCACCGGCCATGGGGTGAACGGTTTCACACTGAACCCGGCAATTGGCACTTATTATTTATCGCACCCCAATATGTGTATTCCCGAGGACGG
>NZ_CAXBAN010000428.1:0-2003 GCF_963973675.1 uncultured Planktosalinus sp.
AAAACCTACAAAGCAGTAATCCCTCGTTGTTTATCTTTGATATCTACCGCTTGTATTTTTATGCATCGTTGTATCAAACCAATAAATAAAAAATAGTTGAAATTTTCAGTCGTCATACCGCTTTACAACAAAGAAAACTTTATTGCTCAAACATTGAATTCTGTTTTAGCCCAAAGTTTTACAGACTTTGAAGTGCTTGTTATTAATGACTGCTCAACAGATAAAAGTGAACAGATTGTAAAAACTTTTGAAGATTCAAGAATACAGCTTATCCGTCATTCCAAAAACAGTGGTTTGTCTGCTTCCAGAAATACAGGCATCAAAAATGCCCGGGCCAATTATATAGCTTTTTTAGATGCTGACGACCTTTGGAAACCGGACTTTTTGAAATCCATCAATTATCTTATTGAAAACTATAAAGAAGCCTCCCTTTTTGCAACCAAGTATGAAATTAAACTAGATGACACTACCACAACTGAGTTTAAATTTAATTTTGAAAACTTTAAGAATGATGGGGTCGTTTTAAATTATTTTGAAGCGAACTTAAACCAATCTATTTTTTATCCCTCTTGTTTGTGTGTCAAAAAAGAGGTATTTGAAACAGTAGGATACTACAATGAACACGTAAACTACAGTGAAGATATTGATTTCAATATCAGGGCATTCGCTCATTTTAAACTCGCTTATTTTAATAAAGCATTGGTGACGTATTTAATGGTATCAGAGAATCAAATTACACAAAGAGGTTTACTTGGAAAAAGGATCCCCGATTATGATTTTTATGAAAAGACCTATTCCAATCGAAAAGACATTAAAAAATACCTGGATTTTCAGAGGTATATCAAAGCTAAGCTTTACAAACTCGACGGAGACAAAAAACAATTTCGAATATTACGCTCAAAAATTGATTCATCAAGTTTAAATTTAAAGCAAAAAACACTTTTAAGTTTACCCGTGT
Source organism: uncultured Planktosalinus sp. (assembly GCF_963973675.1). Taxonomy (NCBI): domain Bacteria; kingdom Pseudomonadati; phylum Bacteroidota; class Flavobacteriia; order Flavobacteriales; family Flavobacteriaceae; genus Planktosalinus; species uncultured Planktosalinus sp. Next base: position 959 of record NZ_CAXBAN010000428.1, read on the forward strand.
TTGTATTAAAATTGATTGGCAAGTTTAAACAGCAATTGCTCAAAAAGGGAATAAACCTAAACAGTTATTCAGATTGATGGGTTAGAAATTCATTGAAATCCCTGATGTAATCATCCTCGTCATATTCACCCGAGGCGATCACCAGACACACTGCACCTGAAGAAAAATTTTCCAATTCACGCCACACATTGGTTTTAATCAAAAGTCCTTTATCCGGTTTGTTGAGCGTGACCAGCCGGGTTTCCTTTCCATCTTTCAAAACCACATCAAAGCTACCGGAAATGGGAATTAAAAACTCCAACTGTTCCTTGTGAGCGTGACCACCTCGCTGGGCACTGCTGGGCACATCATAAAGATAGTAAACACGTTTAATTGAGTAAGGAAGAACGTTTTTTTCGATGACAGAAATATTCCCTCTCACATCTTCAATTTTTGGCAATTGTATTAGTTCAATATTCATCAGTTCACAGGTAAGTTTAGAAAGTTAAGCCATTGTTTTCCAATCGTTTCAAAATCAAATCTTTCAATGCTTTTCAGCGTCATTGATTTACAATATTTATAGAAATCGGCATCAGTAATCATCGTTTCTATTGCCCGGGTCATCGCATCAAGGTTTTGGTTTTCGACAAGAATACCGTTTTCATTTTGAATGATAATTTCAGCCGGTCCCGATTCACAATCATAAGCAACTACAGGAGTTTCACAGGCAAGGCTTTCTATTAAAATATTTGGAAAACCTTCATTTTTACTGGTTAAAGCCGTTAAATGAGCCCCTCTAAAATAGGGAAAAGGATTTTCCTGATACTCCATAAAAACAACATTATTTTCAATATTTTTTCGTTGGACCAGGTTTTGCAAATCACTTTTCAGTGCTCCATCACCCATCAGGACCAATTTGAAACCCCGTTCTTTTGCTGAAGAGCGGTCAAAGGCATGGATTAAATGGTCAAACTGTTTGATTTCGTGCATTCTTCCAATTCCAAAAATATAGGGAAATTCAAAAGGAACAAAATCTTTTGATTTTTCTTGTATTTCAGCGTGTTTC
>NZ_CAXBAN010000429.1:0-1974 GCF_963973675.1 uncultured Planktosalinus sp.
ATTGTATATGCACTTTCTTTTTTCAAGAAATGTAAATGTACCTTTTATCTGTTGCATGTAAATGAAATAAATGGCGCTTCCAAAAAAACGGTTGCTACAAAAGCAATCCCTTTACAATCTGATCAGGAAATAAAAAATCAACTACACGCTTTAGTCGAAAAAATAGAAGCTACTTCCTTAAAAGGCAAACACCTTTTTTTTACATTAGCAGGCAAAGGAACAATCGTAGAAACCATCAGGGATGAGGTTGAAGATAAACACATTGACCTGATAGTAATGGGCACAAAAGGAAACAGTGGAATAAAAAAACTGGCGGTTGGATCAAACACTACAGACGTGATTAATAAAGTAAAATGTTCCACACTGGTGATTCCTGAAAAGGCACAGTTCACACATATAGATCATCTGGCATTACCTACCGACTATAGCATCTTTTTTGGTCCAAGAATTCTCGAAACCGTTTCTGATATTCTTGATTTATTTGAAGCCAAGCTCCATGTTTTTCACCTGGCAAAGTCTGATGAACATGTTTTAGGCGAAATGCTTCAAAACAAAGAGTTGCTTGAAGATTACTTTTCTGACAACAAGCACGAGTTTCATACTGTGACCAATAAAAATCTTGATATTGCCATCCAGGAATGTATCGATGCCCATCAAATAAAAATGATCACTATGGTGGCAAAAAACATTCACTTCTTCCAACAATTGTTTTTCAGCTCTAAAAACAATGCCACAACTTACCAGAACGAAATACCATTTTTTGTATTGCACGATTAAAGTTTTGCAAACAGGTAGGGTAAACTGTTTTTGAATTGTTTTAATGGTATATCAACAAATCAAAAATACATTTTTATGAACACGTTTTTTTCAACACCTTTTACAATGCTCTTTTTTTCTGCACTGGTTTTTTTGTCGTGCAGCAGTGATGAAAGTGTAATAAATGATGAAACAGCACAAACCACTTTTGGAGCCAAAGCCACTTTTGAAAGTGAACGAATAAATAATGAACTACTCATTTCAACATTTTTAGTGAATGTTGAAGATTTCGAACTCGAATTTGATGACGATGATTTTGGCGACGACGATGGCGGACCAGGCGGAAATTTTTACGGCGACCTTGAACTTGAGGGTCCGTTTGAACTCGACTTGTCACAACCCGATGTGGTTTTTCCGTTTGCTAATATTGAAATTCCATTAGGACAATATGAAGAGCTTGAATTTGATATTACCAGAAGCTCAAACAGTGAAAGTATCCTTTTTCAAAGGTCTATTCTCATAGAAGGAACTATTCAGGGAATGCCGTTTGTTTTTTGGCATAATTTTGAAGAAGATGTTGAAGTAGATTTTGAAGACACCAACATCGATATTGTTGTTGAATCAAACGGTGAAAGTGTTGTCATTAATTTTGACCTGAGTTTCTTATTTAACACCAACATCATAGATCTATCAAACGCCACTGATAACAATGGTGACGGCGTTATAGAAATTAGCCCTAATGATCAAGATGGAAATAATGCACTAGCTAACCTCATCAAAGAGACTATTAAAGAAGCCATTGAATTACTGGATGACTAATCCCCAATTATTTAATTTTCAGTAATTTAAATACCTGAAGCCACCCTGCTTCAGGTATTTTTTTTAGAGTTCATTCAAGGCTTCCCTCCAAGGAGTAATTTTAATTTTGAAAACCTCTTGTATTTTTGACTGGTTCAGTACACTGTAAGCCGGCCGTTTTGCCCGGGTTGGAAATTGCTGAGTAGAAACTGCGTTTAAAGAAATCTTGATTTTATGTTTTTCAAAAATGGCTTTTGCAAAATCATACCAACTGGCTTCACCGGTATTTGAGAAATGGTATAACCCGGAATTTTCATGTGTTAATGAGTCTGCAATTGTTATTAAAGCCTGAGCCAAATGTTCTGCATTGGTGGGACTTCCCAATTGGTCGTTTACCACACTAAGTTCTTTTTTTGTTTC
>NZ_CAXBAN010000430.1:0-1973 GCF_963973675.1 uncultured Planktosalinus sp.
CAACGAAACTCTTTCTTATTATCGAAAAAAGCATTTTTGTGAAAATTCAAGAAGTGGTTTACCAGCTTGTGAAAATTGCAATCGTAATGCACCTATTGTACCCGATGTAAAGCAAGACGTGCAAAAATTATTAGAAATAGAAAGTCTGATTTGATGATCGAAAAAATATTAACTAAAGAAAATTTCTGTGTTCTGGTAGAAGAATCGGTAAGAAAAAAAGCGCACCCTTATATGGATGCTGTTTTAGAAATTTGTGATAAACACACTATTGATCCAGAGCAAGTTTCGTCGCTTCTAAATATGAGCATAAAAGATAAGATTGAAGCTGAAGCCAGAGATTTGAATTATTTAGAAAAGGTTAATAAATTACCATTATGAAAAGGTTGAGAAATCTCATGTTAAAAACAATCGGACTATACATCCCATTTGCTGTTGTCATTCTCGGCATTGGTGCATGTAGTTTTATATACAAAGATGCACTTTTAGGATTCTCTAAAAAGGAGGAACCCGTAGAAAATGTACCACAGCAAGAGGTATTACCCGCTGATGTTGGACCTGTTGAGGAAGAATCAACAATTCCAGAAGATGTGCCACCAGCAGAGCAGGAGACAGAGGATGAGCCAGAACTCCCCGGAATCGGAGAATGTGTCTGCCCAAACTCAGATGGAACTCTTTCCTGAATATGAACATGTCGAACAAGATGGATTTATAACAGTACATCCACCTTTATCGAAATTGTTTGAAAAGTATTCAACTCCAAAGCCTATGGAGATTGAAAAAGGCTCAATCACCTTTGAAAAAAAGATTGACAAAACCTGATAAAAAAACTAGTATATATAGATTCACACACTGTAATATTAAGGAATAAAAACATATGTCACTTGCTTCTTTAAAGCGCTCCCGAACATCTTCTATTGATAAATTAGTTTCTGCTGCTGCAAAACTTGATGAAAGTGCTTCCACGCAGAAAAACGGTCCTGATGACCGGATTTGGAAACCAACTGTAGACAAAGCTGGAAATGGCTATGCAGTCATCCGTTTTTTACCTGCTACAGAAGGTGAAGAGTTACCATGGGTGCGCTATTGGGATCATGGCTTCAAGGGTGATACCACGGGCCTGTGGTACATTGAAAAGTCTCTGACTTCTATTGGTCAGAAAGACCCATTGAGCGAGGTTAACGCCAAGCTTTGGAACTCTGGCGTAGATGCTGATAAAGATATTGCTCGTAAGCAAAAGCGTCGGCTGCATTATGTCTCCAACATCTATGTTGTCTCAGATTCGGCTAACCCTGATAACGAAGGCAAAGTTTTCCTCTACCAGTACGGCAAGAAAATCTTCGATAAGTTGATGGATGCAATGCAACCTCAATTTGAAGATGAAGACCCAATCAACCCCTTCGATTTCTGGGAAGGTGCTGATTTCAAACTAAAAATTCGTAATGTTGAGGGTTACCGGAACTATGACCGGTCTGAGTTTGCCACTCCTGCTCCAATAGCAGATGACGAAACGTTAGAGGTGGTTTACAAAAAGCTGTACCCTCTGAACGAATTTGTTGACCCTGCCAACTACAAGTCATACGATGAATTGAAGGCTCGGCTTGACGCTGTGTTGGGGCGTTCTGGTTCGTTCACTCCACAGCAACAGGAAGACCTTTCGGTTACGGCTGAAAGTAGTCCGATGAAGTCGGTAGAGCCTTCTGAGTCACTTAGCATCAGTGATGAGGATGATGACGACACTATGTCATACTTCTCTAAACTTGCCTCTGAAGACTAAGTGAAGTTAACCCCCGGTGTTTTGATGATTCCCTTTCGCACCGGGGGTTTTCTTATGGCGTTCCCGGATGACCGGTGAGTGGATTAGAAGCCATATAATAACTGTCTGCTGCTGAAACGGCCTGTTGACCAATAACATTGGTATTTGAGTTAGCTTGGCTGGATGAGTTGTCAATTACGATAGTTCCCCCACTAGGTGG
>NZ_CAXBAN010000431.1:0-1970 GCF_963973675.1 uncultured Planktosalinus sp.
TGGTTAATTGTTCTCCTATAAAAACAGAAATAATTGCAGGTGGTTCTTCATTTGCTCCTAATCGATGATCATTACTCGCACTTGCAATACTGGCCCTGATTATTTCTTCATTTTCATTGACCGCTTTTATTGTATTTATAAAAAAAGTTAAAAACTGTAAATTGCTCATTGGTGTGCTTCCGGGCCCTAAAAGGTTCACTCCTGTATTAGTGGCCAATGACCAATTGTTGTGTTTACCTGAACCATTGACTCCTTTGAACGGTTTTTCATGGAATAATACCACAAAATTATGACGTTCAGCCACTTTTGCCATCACATCCATTAATAAGGAGTTATGGTCAACTGCAAGGTTGGATTCCTCAAAAATTGGCGCCAGTTCAAACTGGTTTGGAGCGACTTCATTGTGTCTTGTTTTAACTGGGATACCCAACAACATGCATTCTTTTTCCATATCGCGCATGTAGTTTAAAACTCTTGATGGAATTGAACCAAAATAATGATCCTCCAGTTGTTGCCCTTTGGCAGATGTATGCCCTAACAGTGTCCTACCAGTCATCATTAAGTCTGGTCTTGAAGTTGCCAAAGCAGAATCAATTAAAAAATACTCTTGCTCCCACCCCAATGTTGCTTGTACCTTTGTTACATTTTTATCAAAATATTTTGCGACTGCTGTTGCCGCATCATCTATTGCAGATAGTGCTCTCAAAAGCGGGGTTTTATAATCGAGTGCTTCACCGGTATAGGAAACAAATACTGTTGGGATACAAAGTGTAGTTCCAATAATAAATGCAGGTGATGTGGGATCCCAGGCAGTGTAGCCTCTTGCTTCAAATGTATTTCGGATTCCTCCACTTGGAAAGCTTGATGCGTCTGGTTCTTGCTGTACTAACTGTCCTCCACCAAATTTTTCAATTGCTAAACCATTGGACGTTGTTTCAAAAAAGGCGTCGTGTTTTTCGGCTGTAGCTCCGGTTAATGGTTGAAACCAATGCGTATAATGAGTTACTCCTTTTGAAATAGCCCATTCTTTCATTCCTGTAGAAATATGATCTGCCAATTCCCGAGGAATTTTAGCACCAAACTCATGGGCGTTCATCACTGCATTAAAAGCCTCCTTTGTGAGGTATTGGCGCATAGCATGTTCATTAAAGACATTTTTGCCAAATAAATTTGAACGTCTTTCATTTTCTTCAATTGCAACAGGTTTTCTGTTAAATGTTTCTTTGATAGCGTGAAAGCGAAGCGTTGACATATGAGTAGTTTTGAAGGTTAACAAGGCAAAACTACAATTATTTTTTAACTTTAAGCAAATTAACCCCTATATTTTTAGGGGTAAAAAATTACATTTAATTTATTTTTAACTAAATACCCCTTATTTTTTAGGGGTGTTTTCAATTAATTAAAAAGTGTGAGTCCAACAAAAGTCAAATAAGCAATAAAAATAAAAAGTCCTTTTGCCCGGTTAAATATTAATTTTTTTGGTAAAAACGCAAGTGGAATTAATATAAGGGCGAAACCTAACATCCAGAAAATATCATTAGTCAACACTTCCTGACTCTGCACTGTTATGGGGTGAATTATTGCTGTAATTCCCAGCACAGAACCTATATTGAAGACATTTGACCCAATTAAATTACCAAAAGAAATTGCTTTTTCCTTTTTCAAAGCTGCTATTACTGATGCTGCCAACTCAGGAACACTAGTCCCAACTGCAATCATGGTAACAGCAATAACACGCTCGCTAACGCCCATTGCTGTTGCTAAATCAACAGCTCCTTTAACTAACAATTCAGATCCGCCCCATAATGCTGCTCCACCAACGATTAGCCATAAAAATATTTTAAAATATGAAATCCCTTTGAGTTGATCGCCTGCAACTACTTCATCTACTTCAACTCGGTCTTTATTTTTTGATTGTGAAGTGACCGATATATTGACTCCTACCAATTGATGTTTGTTCAACTCCTTCA
>NZ_CAXBAN010000432.1:0-1968 GCF_963973675.1 uncultured Planktosalinus sp.
TGATATCGTTGGCGAGCAAATGGAATATGTTAGAATTATGCTAAGGCTTGCTCCAAAATATGATGACAAACCTGAAAGTGCTATCAGCACAGCAGATAGGTCAGAATACGCTCTTTATAAAAAAGCAAAAGCTGAATATTTAAAAGAAAAGCAACAAGCTTTGAACAGTAAGCTGCAATATGAATCCATGATTGAGGTCATAAAGCCAGCTCATGAAAAAGTAGCTAAAAAACTTCAAAAAGAAAACTATACAGCTGAAGAGTTGAGCAGTTTAAATAACGATAGTTCCTTTCAACGTGAAGTATATGTACTGGAACAAATGTTTCAATTTGACGACCAAATACCAAACATCATTTCAGAGCTTCAAGACGGCATTAAATACTTTTCAACCCGATTAGATAATCACTTTAATATTGCCACAAATTTCAGAGAAAAAGTTGGTGACAACCCTTATGATCTTTCAGATACAACCTATGGAAACAATCAGGTGAGTGGCCCAGACCCCAAAAAGGAAGATGCTATGCACGGCACTCACGTTGCCGGAATTATAGCGGCACAACGCAATAATAAAATTGGAATGAATGGTGCTGCAAATAATGTTGCGATAATGGCTCTGAGGGCTGTTCCTGATGGTGATGAATATGATAAAGACATCGCGCTCGCCATTCGATATGCGGTTGATAATGGTGCCAAAGTTATCAATACAAGTTTCGGAAAATTTTACTCTCCAAACCCTGAGTGGGTTTATGACGCAATTAAATATGCCGCCCAAAACGATGTTTTAATAGTAAATGCTTCCGGTAATGATGGCTTTGATCTGGATGACGATTCAATTCAGGGTTATCCCAACGATCAAACTACCAACCTTGATGAATTCTCAGATAATTTCATAAGTGTAGGGGCATTAACTCCAACATATGGCTCTGAAATGATTGCTTCCTTTTCAAATTTTGGAAAAAATCAAGTTGATGTGTTTGCGCCCGGAGTTGAAATCTGGTCGACCACTCCAAACAACGAATATGAATTTCAGATGGGAACCTCTTTTGCTTCTCCGGCAGTGGCTGGTGTTGCTGCTATGTTGCGCTCTTACTATCCACAACTATCTGCTGCTCAAGTGAAGCAAATACTAATGGATAGTGGCTTATCTTCAAGTCAGACAGTAATTCTCGGTGGTGAGCCCAACAACAAAAAACCATTTTCAGAAATTTCAAAATCAGGAAAAATGGTAAATATGTACAATGCATTTATTATGGCTGAAAAGTTAACAAACCCCCAATAATACTTAGAATGAAAAACTTATCAAGATTCTTTATTGCTTTATTATTTATTACTAATGGTCATACACAAGAATACCATAATTTCTTAGAAAAAGTAGACCGCCCTTACTATTGGCAACAGCACGTCGATTACAAAATGGAAATTGATGTAGATGTCGAAAAACACCAATATAAAGGAAAGCAGGAACTTGTCTATACAAACAACTCTCCTGACACGTTAAAAAGAGTTTTTTACCACCTGCATTTCAACGCCTTCCAACCGGGAAGTGAAATGGACATACGCTCACGTACCATTTCAGATCCTGATAAACGAGTGGGCGATCGCATATCAAAACTTCAGCCCGATGAGATTGGCTACATAAAGGTCAATAGACTGCGACAAAATGGATTGCCCGTGCAAAACAAAACTGTTGGAACCATCCTTGAAGTTGACTTGAATACACCCGTATCTCCCGGGGAATCGGTCACTTTCTCAATGGATTTTGATGCACAAGTGCCTGTGCAAATTCGCCGTAGCGGAAGAAACAATGCCGAAGGTGTGGCATTTTCTATGGCTCAATGGTACCCAAAGCTTGCAGAATATGATTTTGAAGGTTGGCATGCTGACCCTTATATTGGACGTGAGTTTCAAGGGGTGTGGGGAAATTTTGATGTGAAAATAAAAATTGACAAGGAATATGTAGTCGCTGCT
>NZ_CAXBAN010000433.1:0-1963 GCF_963973675.1 uncultured Planktosalinus sp.
AAAAAGTCAATTCCATAGGAAACAGCAGTTGTTGGCTCACTGCCTCCTGAACTGTAATGTTTTTTAACAATTCTTCATACAATACACGCTCATGAGCTCTTTGCTGATGGATTACAAGCATTCCTGCCTTTACACTAGTAATCAGGAATTTGTTATGCAACTGAAACGTATTCTGACTTGTTTCTGAAGCCGTATCAGTAAACAGGGAACCGGTTACCACTTCGCTTTCAAATTCAATTTCATTTAAACTGAACTTGTCTGACGGAGGTGTATTTTGTGGCTGTAAGCCGGAGTACAGGCTTTCCCATTCAGGTGTTTTTTCCCGTTTAAAAGGGAATTTAATATTTTTTTGGCGTGTTTCAGAATCTTTGAAGGGATTGAAATTTTTATCAAATTCTATATGAGGAACACCAGCAGGTTTGTTTTTGTAATCATAAGGTGTATCAAGATTTTTATCTCTTTCAAAATCAAGCACCGGAGCCACACTAAATTGACCCAGGCTGTGTTTTACCGCCGACCTCAACATTGCATAGAGCGTGTGTTCATCATCAAACTTCACTTCGGTTTTTGTGGGATGGATATTGATATCAATTGATTTTGGATCCACTTCCAAAAATAAGAAATAACCCGGTTGCGTATTTTCTTTCAGCAAGCCTTGAAATGCTGCAAGAACAGCGTGATGGAGGTAGCCGTTTTTTATAAAGCGGTTGTTGACAAAAAAGAACTGGTCTCCCCTGCTCTTTTTGGCAAATTCCGGTTTTAAGACAAAGCCTTCGATTTTAAGTACCGGAGTTTCTTCATTTACCGGAACCAGTTTTTCGTTGGTTTTTGGACCAAAAATGGCGACGATGCGTTGCCGTAAGTTTGAAGCCGGTAACTGAAAAACTTCTGCCCCGTTATTAAACATACTGAAAGCCACACCCGGATGTGCCAGAGAAACCCTGTGGAATTCGTCAATAATGTGCCGGGTTTCAACTGTGTTTGATTTCAAGAAATTGCGTCGTGCCGGGATATTAAAAAACAGGTTTTTCACGGCTACCGATGTACCTTTTGGGGTAACCGTAACCTCTTGAGCTTTTACTTCACTCCCTTCTACACGAATGACTGTGCCTACCTCATCAGAGGTTATTTTGGATTTGAGTTCAACATGGGCAACAGCGGCTATCGATGCCAGCGCCTCACCTCTAAACCCTTTGGTGTGCAGTTGAAATAAATCTTCAGCCGTTTGTATTTTTGATGTAGCATGCCGTTCAAAACTCAACCGGGCGTCGGTCGTGCTCATTCCCTGACCGTCATCTATAACTTGCACCAGCGTTTTTCCGGCATCTTTTATTAAAAGTTTTATATGGGATGCTTCTGCATCGATGGCATTTTCGAGCAATTCTTTAACCACTGAAGCCGGCCTTTGAACTACTTCGCCGGCAGCTATCTGGTTGGCAACATGGTCAGGTAAAAGCTTTATTCTGTCTGCCATTTATAAGGGCTTCTTAAAGATAGAGAGGTCAAACTCGATTATGAATAAAAAAATAAGAATTAAAACAACTGCTATAATTAAAATTATTTTATTGGTTTTTTTATCAGAATTGCTTCTATAATCGTCCCAGGCATTGGTAAATTTTGCTTTTATGCCTTTGGTGTCGCCTGTGGCTTTACGAAACTGGTCAAATTTTCGTTCCATTTGAAAGGGGCTTCCTTCCTTATCACTTCTGTAATAACGTGGCTCGTAATTAAACTTTTTATTGCTGCGTGTTTTAAAAATTCCCATATTTTATCAATTTTCAAAGGTACTTAAAAACAAAAAGAATGCCGAACTCCCCCGGTTAAAAATTGTTAACAAAAAGTGCAGTTTCTTCATTATGATATTTGTCATTTTCTAATGTGGGTTTTAGATATACTTTTGCTTTTCAATAGAACATGGGGACCATGACAAACATATTAATTCCAACAGATTTTTCTCACAATT
>NZ_CAXBAN010000434.1:0-1956 GCF_963973675.1 uncultured Planktosalinus sp.
ACGAGCCACATTGGCAACCTGTTCTGCGGTGCGTTGTTGATGAGGTAGATTCTGTTTTGATTGATGATGCTCGTACCCCATTAATCATATCTGGGCCCGTTCCGGAGGGAGATCGTCACGAATTCACTGAGTTAAAGCCACAAATCAATGAGTTAGTGGAAATACAACGAAAATATTTAACAGGGGTTCTTGCAGAAGCCAAAAAACTTATTGCTGAAGGAAACACTAAAGAAGGTGGTCTAAAATTACTACGAGTTTACAGAGGTTTGCCCAAAAACAAAGCCCTGATAAAATACCTTTCGGAAGAGGGAATCAAACAAATCCTTCAGAAAACTGAGAATCACTATATGCTTGACAACAACAAAGAAATGCCAAAGGTGGATGCTGAGTTGTATTTTGTGATCGATGAAAAAAATAACCAGATTGAACTTTCTGATAAAGGAGTAGAATTTCTTTCAGGTGAAAAAGACCCTGAATTTTTTGTCATGCCCGAAATTGGATTGGAGATTGCCAACATTGAAGCCAAAGAACTTTCAAAAGATGAAGAAGCTAAAGCCAAAGAGGAATTATTTAGAGAGTTTTCAGTGAAAAGTGAACGAATCCACACCATGAATCAACTACTCAAAGCGTATGCACTTTTTGAAAAAGACACCCAGTATGTGGTAATGGACAATAAAGTGATGATTGTCGATGAGCAAACCGGACGAATTATGGAAGGCCGGCGTTACAGTGATGGCTTACACCAGGCAATTGAGGCTAAAGAGAATGTGAAAATTGAAGCACTTACCCAAACCTTTGCCACCATCACGTTGCAAAACTATTTTAGAATGTATCGCAAACTGGCCGGTATGACCGGTACCGCGGTAACTGAAGCCGGTGAACTTTGGGAAATTTATAAATTGGATGTTGTTGAAATCCCTACTAACAGACCGATTGCACGCGATGACCGTCAGGATAAGATTTATAAAACTAAACGTGAGAAATATAACGCCGTAATCGAAGAAGTCGTTGAACTTTCAAACGCTGGAAGACCGGTACTTATTGGTACCACTTCTGTTGATATTTCTGAATTGTTGAGCAAAATGCTGGCCATTAGAAAAATAAAACACAATGTGTTGAATGCCAAACTCCATAAAAAAGAGGCGCAGATTGTAGAAGAAGCCGGTCACGCAGGAGTGGTTACCATCGCTACAAACATGGCAGGTCGTGGAACCGACATCAAGCTTTCAGAAGAAGTTAAAAAAGCGGGAGGTCTAGCTATAATAGGTACAGAACGTCACGACTCCCGTCGTGTTGACCGACAGTTGCGCGGGCGTAGTGGCCGTCAGGGAGACCCGGGTAGTTCACAGTTTTATGTATCACTGGAAGATAATTTGATGCGTTTATTTGGAAGTGACCGCATTGCCAAATTGATGGACCGTATGGGCTTGAAAGAAGGAGAGGTAATACAACACTCCATGATTTCTAAATCGATAGAACGCGCTCAGAAAAAAGTAGAGGAAAACAACTTTGGAATCAGAAAGCGTCTTTTGGAATATGATGATGTTATGAACGCCCAGCGGGAAGTGATTTATAAACGTAGATATCATGCTTTGTTTGGAGAACGACTTCGAGTAGACATCGCAAATATGATTTATGACACTTCTGAGGTAATTGCAGATTCCAACAAACTGGCGCAAGATTTTAAAAACTTTGAATTTGAACTCATTCGTTATTTTTCTATTAGCGCACCTGTTACTCAAGAGTTTGAGAAAAAAGACACACTTGAGGTTGCCGGAATTGTTTACAAAGCGGCCTACAAGAATTATCAGGAGCGTATGATTCGAAATGCGGAAATTGCTTATCCGGTCATTAAAAATGTCTATGAACAGCAAAAAGATCAGTACAAGCGAATTCTCGTTCCGTTTAGTGATGGAGTAAAGACACTAAATGTAGCAACTGATTTAGAAAAAGCTT
>NZ_CAXBAN010000435.1:0-1927 GCF_963973675.1 uncultured Planktosalinus sp.
CTCTGCAATGATCGTCATCATTTTAAGCGCATTGAATGCGGGACTGATAGATGTTTATCAATCGTTTGCAATGATTATTGGGGCTAATATTGGAACAACATCTACTTTGTTGCTTGGTTCCATTGGTGGAACTGCTGATAAAAAACGACTGGCATTGGCCAATGTAATTTTTAACTCCACTGCCGGGATTGTCGTTTTTATTTTTCTTAAACAAGTGGTTGACAAGGTGTATGTTTTTTTCAATATGACAGACCCCTTAATGGAGCTTGTACTATTAAACACCCTTTTAAATTTAGGAGGAATATTGCTTTTCTTACCCTTTTTAGGAAGCTTTCAAAAGTTTCTCAAAAGGAGATTTAAAAAGGCTGAGCCCACAGGCGAAACTTTATATATAAAAAACATTACAACTGAGTTTCCCGAAGTTGCCTTAAAAGCCGTAAAAGACGAATTGGGTCTCGTTTATAGTAATGTACAGGATTTTATTCAAAACTGTTTTGCGGTTACAAATGAAAATCACAAGGCTTCGGGTTGGAAAACCATCTTTCAAACGGCTGTAAACCTCAATGATAAGTACGATAAAATCAAACGCCTTGAAGATGAATTAACGACTTTTTACCTTCAACTTCAGGAGAAAAATTTAAGTGTTCAGGAATCTGAACAACTTACTTCAAATATGATTGCACTGCGGTCACTTGTTTATGGCGCAAAAGACATCAAGGATGTTGCACATAACATTAAATTTATTATTGACAGTGAAGACCCTCTTGCCCTTGATATTTTAGAAAAACTAAGGGCATTTGTCAAAAACAAAATTGATGAGATTCACCGTTATATTGACATTGACGCCACAAATGCTCCCACCCTAAATCAAATGAGGGAAAGCAACGAGTCATTTTATAATGAGATGATTACATTTTTATACCAAAATGTAAAGGAATTATCAAAAAAGGGCGTTCAGGTTTCAACTATAACTAATGTTATTAGCCAGACCGTTTCCTCAATGAATCATATTTGCCAGGCTTTTATGAGAGATCAGATAACCGTTGATGCTTCAGATTTAAAGTAATTAGTTAAATGGTTTATTTAATGCATCCAAATACATTCTGTTGTAAGTAGGAAGGTGTGATTTACTATTGCCGGCTGTTTTTAGTTGAGGTTGGAAGCTTCTTGATACACTCCTGCCAAAAATATCATCCAAGGCTGCATCCAGCAGAGGTTCATTGGGGTCACCTAAAACACCCAGGTTTGAATAGTTTTCAAAGAACTCTATTGTGGGTGGAATACCATCCACAAACCCAGTTACCCCATTTGCATTTGCTGAAGTAAAGATTAGAGGTTGAATGGCATAAAAATGCCCGGAACTTGCATCTTCTCTTCTAAAATTTGGTGCCGGACCATCATAAAATGTAGTAGAAGCCTGAAATTTTCCGGTAGTTGTTGCACCCACCTGAATGACTTCAATGTATGGGTCTAAACCGTTAATAACTAATTCACTTGCAGATGCTGTGCTTGATGTAGTAAGTACATAAACCCTGTTGAGGTTTAAACTATTAATAGCCTCTCCTGTTCTCAAATTGCTGTTAAACTTATTAATTAAACTTTCGGGTTCGTTTTGTTCAAAAATTTGTTGTAATTCGGGGTTCCACACTTCAGTAGAGAACACCTGGCCAGTAAACTGACCTGTTATCATACTGGATAGGTCTATGGCACTTCTTATTGAGCCTCCACTGTTGTATCTTAAATCTAATACAAGATCAGAAATCCCTTCAGACTGAAATGTTCCAAACACATTGTTTAACTGGCTATCAAAATCTGCAGTAAAACCATTATACATCAAATAACCAATTTTTTGGCCTTCGATTGAGAGGGTAGTAGCTTTGTGAATTGGGTTTTCTATCAATTCACTTTTTATGAGATTAACAGTCTC
>NZ_CAXBAN010000436.1:0-1926 GCF_963973675.1 uncultured Planktosalinus sp.
TTAAAATTTTCCTTAAAAAATTGAGGGCGATACACCTTTAAATTTCCCTCATAACATTGCTGATCAAAATCAATGGCTCTGATTTTATATTTTACCTGATCAAAATCGTGCGTAGGAACTATAACATAATTATATGAACGCATATCGCCCAGTAACAACATCATACAACGTTCATTAAACTTTACAAATTCTTTAGCAATCTGGGTTTTTCCATTGGCATCCAGATTTTCAAGCTCTTTTTCAATAAACACATCTCCGGGAATTCCTGAAATATGTTCTTCTATAAGTGTGTCTCCATGAACAACAAAATTAATTCTGTTTGGTGATAGTATGTGTTCCAGTTCTAAACCGTAAATACGGGAAGCATCAGCACGTTTAATATAAAAATAAGTATAATTATCATTTAAAATATTTCTTATTTTTATCCTGAAAGGCTTCGAATTACCAAATGTACAATAGTCAATAGCATCAACATTCAGAAATTCAGTAATATCATCACCACCATCAGAAAATAAAATGGTATAGACTTGTTTTAAGTTATAATCCAATTCTTTTCGTTCTGAGTCAGAATAGTACACACTCACCCACAAAGTGTCATTATCATTCTTGTCATACACAGCTACAGAACCTGTAAATCGCAATAAATCGTCATAAAACACCGGAATGGTCATATCACGATTGTATTTTTTTAAATATTGAAAAAGAAAATCCTTTACGGGAAAGGAGGGTTTCTTTTGGGACATTAGCTTTTCTTCCATTAGATTTTGATTGTGTTCAAAAATACCATCTTTAGTATTGAACTCTTTTAAAATTAATGTAACAATATAAAAGAATTAAAGTCATATACAAACAATACTTTAAATTAATCAATTTTGGAAACCATCTTAACCCTTGAAAAATTAACCAAGCACTTTGGCCTAATAAAAGCAGTTCAAAACTTATCCTTTACCATCGAAAAAGGCAATGTTTATGGCATTTTGGGCCCTAACGGAAGCGGTAAATCAACAACTCTGGGAATGGTGCTCAATGTATTAAATAAAACCGAAGGTAGCTTTCACTGGTTTGACGGAAATGATTCCACTCACAATGCCCTTAAAAAAGTGGGAGCCATCATTGAACGCCCCAATTTTTATCCTTTTATGACAGCTTCACAAAACCTTGAGTTGGTTTGTAAAATCAAAGAAGTCTCCAAAGAAAAAATTGATGAAAAACTAGATTTAGTAGGTTTGCTGGAGCGTAAAAACAGTAAATTTAGTACGTTCTCTCTGGGAATGAAACAACGACTCGCGATTGCTTCTGCCCTGCTCAACGACCCGGAAATATTAATCCTTGACGAACCTACAAATGGTCTGGACCCTCAGGGAATTCATCAAATCAGGGAAATTATCAAAAAAATTGCATCAGGAGGCACTACAATTCTTTTGGCATCACACTTGCTGGATGAGGTTGAGAAAGTATGCTCGCATGTTGTGATTTTAAGACACGGTAAAAAGCTCTACTCAGGTACTGTTGATGGAATGAATGCCAGCCACGGCTTTTTTATTTTGAAAAGTAACGACCAAAATAACCTAAAAGCTACTTTGGAACAACACCCTGAATTCTCATCAGTAAAAGAGGAAAACGGTTTGTTAATTGCTTATTTAAAAAAACCGATGGAAGCATCAGAAATTAACAGCTATTTATTTGAAAAAGGTATCACACTCTCTCACCTTGTTCACAGAAAAGAGAGCTTGGAAGAGCAGTTTTTACAACTCACAAAATCACTAAACTAAATCCCTATGAAACGATTACTCTCTATAGAACTCCAAAAATTGCGGTATAATAAATCTGCTAAAGTTATATCCATTGTTTATTTTGTACTCATTACATTCATTGCTTTAATAGCTTCTATTGAATTTAGTTTTGGAAATGTTAACTTCAGGGTAG
>NZ_CAXBAN010000437.1:0-1920 GCF_963973675.1 uncultured Planktosalinus sp.
TGC
Source organism: uncultured Planktosalinus sp. (assembly GCF_963973675.1). Classification (NCBI taxonomy): domain Bacteria; kingdom Pseudomonadati; phylum Bacteroidota; class Flavobacteriia; order Flavobacteriales; family Flavobacteriaceae; genus Planktosalinus; species uncultured Planktosalinus sp. The sequence goes on from NZ_CAXBAN010000437.1 coordinate 4, forward strand.
TTCAATGTGTATAAAGCTTGAAGAGGGGTTGGGTGTTATTTTAATGGATTCCTTAATAAGATCATTACCACTCAGTTCACACTCCAAATCATTGATGTACTCCCATATCTGATCATTCAACAAAAAGGGAACGGGCAGGGTGCCGGAGTCTTCTCCCATTCGGATCCACACCATGTTTTCAGAAGGAACCACATTTAAAAACTGACCGTCTTTACCCATGGCAGCATAAGTATCTGCAGGAGCAAGGGGAAACAACGGACCGTTAAAAACGGATTGCAATCCGGGTAGCATATAGGTAGCCGTACCGTTGAGCCACCAAAGATACCCATAGGCTTCATTGAGGGCTTGTGAGGGGGTAGTCATTTGATTGAAGAAATCAGAATCAGTTAGTAGTTGATTGCCGTCCCAGTTGCCGTTATTGAGCATCAATAAACCAAAACGCGCCATGCTTCGGGCATTGCTAAAATACACTTTATTGTTTTCAACGGCTATAAACATGCCATTCATTCCGGTGGGTATTTTTAATTTTTGGGTGGTGTAATTGTTCAGGGTACTGCCGGTGGCTTCTTCAATCACCTGGTCGAGTAGCGTATAAGGGGCGTTGTGATACCCCCAACGGGTTCCGGCTGTAGCGATACACTCCAAACAACTACTATCAGTGCAAGTAGGATCAGCCACACCATCATTTAGTCCGCTCGTCATCGTTAATTGATTTTCAATGGTGATGGCGAACTCATCAGCGGTAGAACAATTCGTCCAGCCGGTTCCCAAATAGGTTGACGTGGGTTCATCGATGGATAAAAATCCTTCTTGTTGCGCAATACCTGTCATAAAAGCCGTGATGGTTTTTCCGGCGGAAGCCCAGTACCAAGGGTCGGCCATGGTATGGTCATCAAAATAGCTTTCGATGACAATTTTGCCGTCTTTCAGCAGGATAAAAGCTTTGGTATTGTTTTCATCCAAAAAGGTGTTGAGCAAGTCAATCTTTTCGGGACACCAGTTCAGTGTATTAGGTGGTAAGGTTTCCCAGTCCGTTCCGGAAGTGGGAGGGAAGTAGCCTGTTTGTGAAAAACCCTTAATGAAGAAGAGTATAAATAACGCTATTGGTATGGCTTTCATTGTTGTGATTTATCAATAAGACAAAATTACCGGGAATTGGTTTAACAATTCTTGAATTAAACCATTTTTTTAAGAAATTATAGTAAGAAATTTAAAGTACAAGAGAGAGGAATTGATAACCAGATTGGCTGTCAACACCCTTTTCCAGTTGTTACTGAAGAAAATAAAAAACCATGGAGAAGGACTTAATTATGAAGGCAACTTTTATTTCAACCGGTCTTTGACAAACTCTATTTTAGTTTTCCCATGTGCTTTAGGTTTGCCATTTTCATCAAGCCCGACCATTACTATTTTATCGATGGTGATGATGCTTTCCCGTGTCATTTTATTCCGCACTTCACAACTCAGAGTGAGGGATGCTTTTCCAAAAGCTACTACATCCAGTCCTATTTCTACAATATCACCGGGAGCTGCTGAGCTTTTAAAGTCAATTTCGCTCATAAATTTAGTAACCGTTTTAGGGTTTTCGAGTTGAATGATGGCATAGAGGGCGGCCTCTTCGTCAATCCATTCCAGCAACCGACCGCCAAACAAAGTGCCATTGGGGTTGAGGTCCTGGGGTTTGATCCATTTTCGGGTGTGGAAACGCATATCGCTTGGGTGTTAATGGTTCTTTTATTAAGTAGATGTATAATTTAGCTAAAGATAACTTCTTTGTTTGCATAAAATTACTAAAAGATTGCAAAAGGAAGCCTGTTTCAAGTGCAATCTTTTTTGAATTTACAACCTCAAAAACGCTTTGGTTAATCTATTTCAATTGTATTCTATACTAATCAACTACGTAGGAATACGTACTCT
>NZ_CAXBAN010000438.1:0-1917 GCF_963973675.1 uncultured Planktosalinus sp.
TTAAATCAATCTTTATAGATAACATGGTATTTGCCACGTTCCTGGGAATGTGTTCTTACCTAGCGGTTTCCAAAAAAGTGACTACTGCGGTTGGTCTAGGAGCAGCTGTTATCTTTGTCCTTGGAATCACAGTGCCAATCAACTGGCTTTTAGATCAATATATTTTACAAGAAGGTGCACTTTCCTGGTTAGGCCCCGAATATGCCTCTTATGACTTAAGCTTCTTGTCATTTATTATGTTTATTGCAACCATTGCTACTATGGTTCAACTAGTAGAAATTGTTGTTGAAAAGTTTTTACCGGCACTTTATAATTCGTTGGGAATCTTTTTACCGCTAATCGCTGTAAACTGTGCTATTTTAGGAGGTTCTTTATTCATGCAGTCAAGACAAATTGCCAGTATAGATTTGGCCTTAAACTATGGTGTTAGTTCAGGAATCGGATTTTTCTTAGCTATCCTAACTATTGCTGCGATACGTGAAAAAATACGTTATTCTAACGTGCCAGCCCCACTTAGAGGATTAGGAATAACATTTATAATTACCGGATTGATGGCAATTGGTTTTATGAGTTTTGGAGGAATGTTGACAGGAGGGGACAGTGAAGAAACAACAACTGAAACAGCACAGGTATCCAACCTAAATAAAAATTCAACATTATCTGCGGTGGTTAACAGTCAAGATTCACCTACCTTAGATTCAACCGATCAAAATCAGGAAACCAATCAAGAAGTAATAAAATAACGATATGATATTAGCAGCAAGTACATTAGGTGTCGTTTTAGCAACCGTAATAGCATTTTTGGTATTAATTCTACTATTAGTGGGAATTTTAATTTTTGTTAAAGAAAAATTGTCTCCTTCAGGCCCTGTAAAAATTACCATTAATAATGAAAAGGTTCTTGAGGTTGATTCAGGAAGCACGCTTTTAACGACCCTTAGTTCAGAAAAAATATTTTTACCTTCTGCTTGTGGTGGAGGTGGAACCTGCATTCAATGTGAATGCCACGTTCTTGAAGGAGGTGGAGAAGCACTTCCAACAGAAACCCCACACTTTTCAAGAAAAGAAATTCAACATGGCGCTCGTTTAGCATGCCAAGTTAAAGTTAAACAAGACATGAATATTACCATTCCCGAAGAAGTTTTTGGAATTAAGAAATGGGAAGGTACTGTTTTAAGAAACTATAATGTTGCCTCTTTTATTAAGGAATTTGTTGTTGAAATTCCCGAAGATATGGGTTATAAAGCAGGAGGATATATTCAAATCGAAATACCCCCTTGTGAGATTAAATACAAGGATTTTGATATTACTGCTCACCCTGAAGAACACGATACAGCTGACAAGTTTCAAGAGGAATGGGATAAATTTCAGTTATGGCCTCTGGTTATGAAAAACACTGAAACTGTTGAGCGTGCATATTCCATGGCCTCATATCCTGCTGAAGGACGTGAAATTATGCTCAACGTGCGTATTGCCACTCCACCATGGGACAGGTCCAAAAACACCTGGATGAATGTAAACCCCGGTATTGCATCTTCATTTATTTTTGCTCAAAAACCAGGAGACAAAGTTGTGATTTCAGGACCCTACGGTGAATTCTTTATCAACGAAAGTGAAGCCGAAATGCTGTATGTTGGTGGTGGAGCCGGTATGGCTCCAATGCGCTCACATCTGTATCACCTGTTCCGCACATTGAAGACCGGAAGAAAAGTGACATATTGGTATGGTGGACGTTCAAAAAGAGAATTGTTCTACATCGATCACTTTAAAAACTTAGAAAAAGATTTCCCAAACTTTAAATTCTATATGGCTCTTTCTGAACCATTAGATGAAGACAATTGGAAAGTTAAAGACGGTATCGATGGTGAAGGCGATGGATTTGTTGGTTTCATACACCAAGTGGTCATCGACAACTAC
>NZ_CAXBAN010000439.1:0-1914 GCF_963973675.1 uncultured Planktosalinus sp.
ATGATACCCTTTCCGAGTGAAGAACTCACGCCTCCCGTGACAAAGATATACTTGGTATTGGCCATTTTAGAAGTTAAATTTCAGACATTAGCTTTCAGAAAGTTGAATTTAGACGAATAAAAACCACTTTCAGTTATTTTTTCAATGCGCAAAAATACAAAGAAGAAATGATACACGGTAATGAATTTTTGTTTATCTAAAAGGAAACCCATTGCCTATTGTTCGGGATGGGTTCGCCTGATGTTCCGGATCAACTCTTCGAGGCCATTAAGTTTGATTTCATACATTTGCTCCATCATTTGACCCAGTTTGCCCTTTGGGAACCCCTTTTGTTTGAACCACACAAAATAATATTCTGGTATATCGATCAGGTCAACATTTTTGTATTTGCCAAAAGGCATCTTGTAATGTGCCAGTTCAATAAGCTTTTTTGGGTTTGGGTTCAATGGTCTTACGTTTTTTATTGACTTTTTTTAATGACATTTGACAGCAAGACGCTGGACCTAAGATGTCTTTGGAAAAATATACTTAGTAACTTTATAGTTCCTGAAAATAAAGCATATTCCTATTAGGTAATCTGTTTCCAGTTTTGCAGTTTCTTAAGTTCTTCTTGAATGTATTGTTGCCAGAGTTGTTCTTTTTCAACATCGATGGAGTGGTTTGTTTCTTTATCAAACTTTGCCTGCATTTGACGGCGCTCCTGATTTAGTTTTGTAAAGATGGCGGGGAGGTCTTTTTGATAGTTTTTAGTTACCTTATATTGAGCAAAAGCTTTTCGCAGTTTTCGGGCGTATAGCTCGGTGATGTTAAAATGTGCCTGTTCGTGTTTTAAAATATGGTTATTGATTTTATCGGGTTTTGCCCAGGACATTTCGGGATAGAAAAATGCTTCAACTTCTGTTGTGAGTAGGATGTTGTTATTTTCAATTGTCACCCCGTAGTTAAATACAATTCCTGAGTGTGTCAAGGCCGCAAAAGAACTGTTTGTATCGGGTGTACCTTGAAAATCTTCCCAGCTGAGAAGTTGTTGTTCATTCCAAGGAATAGTAACAGGATCTTCTGAAAGGAAAAACAACGAAACCAAAATCACAACAAATTTCATAGGCCGGGGCTTTTATATTATTCATTGACTTCAACCAATTGCAGGTCTTTGGTATATTTTAGAAGGTATACTGCAATGTTGTTGTATCCACCTGCGGAATTTGGCACGTAGTTGAATTTATTTTCCACATAAATTGATTCTCCTTCAATGGATTCATTGGCTTCAAATAAGTTTTCGGCTGTAGCGATTCTCAACAGGGCATCATAGGTAACATCAAATCCTCTGATTGCAAAGCGGTTAGGCAGGATTCCGTAACGTAATTTGTATTCATTAATAAAATCACTTTCCATCGTAAAGTCAACATTTTTATTCCAAGATGGGTAGGTGAAGTCAAGGTTTGCCAGGTGCATATTTGAAACTTCCCTGAAATCAAACGCCTCATTTTTATCGGTTGTATACAATTGAATGTTGGTGCTTCTGCTCAAGCTGTTTAATACTCCTATGGCACTACTTACAACTGAAATGTTGTTGGATTCAAGAACAATCCAGTTTTCGGATTCCTTATTAATTTTTGAGGAGATGTCTTCGGTCCTGAAGAAGTTACCGTCTCTTGGTTTTATTGTTACAATTCCGGGAAACAAGTTTTGAATGCGTTGTATTTTTGGAGTTCCCGCCTGATCTGTTATTAAAATCAATTTTTTACCTATGCTGTTAGCTGTTAGATAAGAAAGCATTTTGTTTTCCAGCAGATGGTTTTGCGGGATACTTTGGATAAAGTTGGGGTACATTTTACCTTGTCGGTTACTCAAAGGCGAAATGACCGGGATGTTTTGTGCGGACAATTCAGATGCTGTTCGTTCTACCAAGGTTTG
>NZ_CAXBAN010000440.1:0-1901 GCF_963973675.1 uncultured Planktosalinus sp.
TATGGACACTCCATCGATTTATTTGTCCCTTTGGCAGAAGAAAACGGTATTGATCATTTTTCGGTTTTTAGTGCAGATGAGGCGTATAAAGTTCAGAAAGCAAGTACACAAAACAGTCAAATTATGATTATGGGCTCGGCTGAAAATGAACAACTGGAATGGGCTATAGAACACGATATTTCCTGTTATATTTTTGATATACATCGGTTGAAACAAGCTGTTTTTTTTGCAAAAAAAACAGCTAAAAAAGCCAAAATTCATATAGAAGTTGAAACCGGTATGCACCGCACCGGCTTTGATGTGCAAGAATGGCAAGAGGTTGCTGAAACATTAAAAGAACACCAAGATGTTTTAAGTTTTAAAGGTCTGTGCACCCATTTTGCCGGTGCAGAAGAAATTGCCAATTACTACCGCATCAAACAACAACAGCAAAACTTCAGAAGAGCAAAAAGATATTTTAAAGATTTTGGTCTTGAACCACAATTGATCCACACTGCTTGTTCTGCAGCAACATTGCGCTACCCAAGAACTCAGAATGATATGGTAAGACTAGGAATTGTACAATATGGCTTTTTTCCCACTAAGGAAGTCTTGATTCATTTTCTAGAAAAGATAAAAATGAAGGAAGATCCTTTACAAAGGCTTTTAAGTTGGAAGAGTAAAGTCATGGATATAAAACAAGTGAAAACAGGTGATTTTATTGGGTATGGCACTTCGTTTATGGCCGGAACAGACATGAAAATTGCCACCATACCCGTGGGCTACAGTCAAGGTTTCAGTAGGTCGTTGAGTAATCAAGGAAGGGTTTTAATCAACGGGCAGCGTGCTCCTGTTATTGGCGTTGTAAATATGAATATGATGACGGTTGATGTAACTCATTTAGATAGTGTTGAAAAAGGCGATGAGGTTGTTCTAATAGGGAAGCAAGGAGACTTGGAAATTGGTGTTAGTTCTTTTAGTGAATTTAGTAACCAGATTAATTATGAAATGTTAACGAGATTACCGGCTGAAATTCCAAGGAAAGTAGTTCGTTAAAAACAATAAATATTCTTTGTGTTTTGAAGAACTTAAATTAAGTTTATAGAATAATATAACTGTAGCTCTTTTATAATGACTAAAGATTTCCTTGAAAACTTTCTTCAAAATTATATGGTTCCCATATTGATTGTTTTGTTGGGTATTCTTGCAATAGCTTTGGTGTATTACAGGTTTCGGTTTGTATATCTTTCACGCAAAAAAAGGCAATTTCTTCCTAAAATTTCTGATGCTCTGACAGAACTGACTTTTTCAGGTTTAGAAGGTGAGGGTTTAAAAAATGAAATAAATAAATTTAAAAAACGCTTTCCATATCATAAACATTGGTTTCGAAAACTATTGCTTTCATCAATCATTGACTTGAGCCTTAATTTAAAGGGTGATTTGATTTACCAGGTAAGAGAGATTTACATGGCTTTTGGACTACATAAAAATAGTTTAAAACTCATCAAAAGTTCTTTTTGGTATACTAAATGTAAAGGCATTTATCATTTTCAGGCATTAAATTTTGTGCATGGTCAAAAATATATAAAGCCCTATATTTCCTCTAAAAATGAGATTTTACGATCCAATGCTTTTATAGCACATTTATACCTTACTACAGAGCCTTTTGATTTTTTGGTTGATTATTCGTTTCCCTTATCAAGCGTTAATGAGTATAAAGTAATTGATGTATTTTATATGAAAAAAGAGCCAATTCCTAAAAATATAGATAAATGGTTGGACGCAAACAATGAATCGATAGTTATTTTAGGTTTAAAAGTGATGGTTTTTTATAATTATACTGGTGCTGCTGAAAAAATTATTTCTCTAATCAATCACAAGTATTATAGAATTAGAGAAGAGGTTATTCTCTCAATTAGGGA
>NZ_CAXBAN010000441.1:0-1895 GCF_963973675.1 uncultured Planktosalinus sp.
AAAAGCACTGGCGTCTCCTATTACAGCATAATTTTTTCCATATTTAGTATCAGTATAGTAAGAATAATCACCATGTGCCATAGCCGGTGCTTCTTTTTTTGCCTTGGATAAAATTTTATCAACTAACTTTGATTCATTAAGCTCACTTAAATATATTTTATCAAGAACTTTTTTCTCACCTGCAAATCTTTTCCTTTGAGATAAAAAATATGAATTTGACATAACAACTCCAACACTTAGTCTTGTTTTGCTTAATGGTATTGCCCAAATCCATCCCATTTTTTCTCCCCCAAGATGTATGATTTCAATACATCCCTCCCCCAGCTCTTTATCATAAGTGGGGTTTTGCCAATGAGAATTGATAGCAACCCGCTCAAGACCATCATAATTCTTTTTGTCATTAAACGTATTTGCCAAAAAAGTAGATTGACCGCTGGCATCTATTATGAACTTTGTAAAAAAGTCTTCCTCTACCCCATCCTTATTGCGTGTCGAGACTTTTACAATATCATCATTGTGGTTAAACTCAACATGCTTAACAGTGGTCTCTTCAATAACTTCCACCCCCAATTCTTTCGTCCTGTCCAGTAACATATTATCAAAATGTGCCCTGTCAACGTGAAAAGATAAAGAACTAGGGTCTTTGATTGCATGGTCAAAATACCAAACCGTGTTTGTTGAACCATCAGAATTTGTAAATTTTACACCCGGTTTTCTGTGATATTTTTTTTCCATGGTGTCTAAAACACCCAACTCTTTAAATAAATGATAGTTAAAAGGTAACAGGGACTCTCCCACGTGTGGTCTTGGAAATTTTTCTTTCTCAAAAAGCAGGACTTTATGCCCTTTCATGGCAAGCAACGATGCCACAGTAGAACCAGAAGGGCCTCCGCCAATTACAATAAACTTATCATTAGTCATAGTTGAAATTTAATGATTTACAAATCTAATTTAAATTTTTAAATATCTTGAAATTATATTTCGCTGAATTTCTGATGTCCCTGAATAAATAGTTGAACTTAAGGAATCCTTAATATAATTTTCTATAAAGCTTCCTGATAAATAAGCGCTTCCGCCCATTATTGAAAAGGCGTCATAACACATAGTCCGATATGCCTCGCTAATATACAATTTTGCTATGGAAGCTGTAATTCCAGTTTCTTTGTTAGAATCCAGACTGGATGCAGCTTTGTAAAGTATTAATCTTGATGTTTCAATTTTAATTTTCATATCTGCAATCTTGTGTGAAATACTTTGATATTTACTTATCGGATTTCCGCCTACATTTCTATTCTTAACAAAATCTATTAAAAAATCGAGAATTTTTTTCATTCTGCCTAAATGAACAGCTCCCAGACAAGCCCTTTCCCACTCCATACTGGATTGGAATATAGGGCCTCCGGCTCCTAATTTACCTAGTAAATCTTTTTCGCTAACTTTTACATTTTCAAAACTTTGATTTCCCATTTGAACGCTTTTCAAACCTATTTTATTAAGAGCTAAATTTGAATTTACACCGCTTAAACTATGATCGATTATAAAGGCAGAAATTCCCCCAAAGTACCTTTTTTCAGGATTTGTAGCAACGTAAACCAATGACCAGCCAGCCAGTGGTGCATTTGTTATTAATGTTTTTTGAGCCTGAATAATAAAATCATCTCCCACCTGTTCAGCGGTAGATTTCATTCCATAAATATCAGAACCTATTTCTTGCTCGGTAATACTGTTTGCAATTATGTATGAACCATCACAAAGTTTTGGTAAAAAATTATTTCTTTGACTGTCACTTCCATTTTTCCAGATTGGAATCAAACAAGATAGCATTTGAGCTGCGATTGCAAAAGGTAAACCGCCGTCTTCACATTGATAGCTTAATTCTTCTAACGCAATTGTTG
>NZ_CAXBAN010000442.1:0-1892 GCF_963973675.1 uncultured Planktosalinus sp.
CGTTTTTACTGGGGTATTGATTAACTTGATCATTTTCTTTAATATCTTGTTAGGAACTTACGAACGTCGCGGAAGCTATGAGATGGTCGAAAAAGTTGGTCTTTACTGGCACTTTGTAGATTTGGTTTGGGTATTTGTATTTACATTTTTCTATCTGGTTTAATAAAAAATAATAGTTAAGATATGGCACACGGAGCAGCACATGAAAGTTCGACAAAGCGCATTTGGTATGTGTTTACGTTACTTTCTATTGCAACAATTGTTGAAGTAGTATTGGGGATTATCAAACCTCAGTTTTTGGTTGAAACCAAGTTTCTTTCCATGAAATTACTGAATTGGATTTTTATCATACTTACAATTTATAAAGCATACTACATCACCTGGGCATTCATGCATATGGAAGGAGAAACCAAGGGGTTAAGAAGATCTGTTGTTTGGACAGCGGTATTTCTAATTTCATACCTTGTGTTTATCCTACTTGTTGAAGGTGATTATATTTTTGAAGTTTATAAAAGTGGCTTTGTAAAATACAATTTTTAATCTTAGTTAAATATATAGTTAAAAGCCCTTCAAAATGAAGGGCTTTTTTTATTTTTGTACTCCAAATTGTAGATTCGCTTGTTGTGAAAAAAATTATAGTTTTAGTTGTCTTATTCATCCTTCCAATAACAATATATTTGTTTTTTTCTTCAGGTAAGAATCATTTTGCAAGACTACCTGTTCTAACTGAAAATGTTGCTGAATTGAACAAGCTAAAACCCATTGAGGGCAAAACAGTCCAACTGCAGGGAAAAATTACGGTTCTTAGTTTTTTTGGCAGTGATATCAAGGCTAAATATGGCAATGTATTCAATCTTACCCATAAAATTTACAAACCTTACCATCAATTTGAAGACCTTCAGTTTGTGTCAGTAGTTGAACGCGGAAACGATCACCTTGTAGATGCACTGCTTAATGAGTTAAATAAAATTACCGATGCTGGCAAGTGGAAATTCGTATATGGAACCTCTGAAGAAATCAAAGCACTTTTTAACTCACTAAATTCAAATGCTGAGTTAAATGAAAACTTGGGTACCTCAGAGGTGTTCATTATAGATAAAAAAAACAACCTTAGAGGCAGGACAGACGATGAAGACGTTCAGACTCTTTATAGTTACAATACTGCCTCTGTTGCAGAGTTAAATAATAAAATGAAAGACGATATCAAAATTATTTTGGCAGAATATAGATTGGCATTGAAAAAAAATAATAGAAATTAATATGAAAAAGTATTCATACGTTGGTATTTCATTCGTAATCCTGGTTTTTGGAATCTGGGCTGTCAATGAGATAACAACTCGCCTCAGTGGCCCTGATTTTTATAAAGGTGAAGCAGTGCCTGATTTTTCATTTACCAACCAAAATGGAAAAACTGTTACCAACAAAACCTTTGAAGGAAAAGTCTATGTGCTGGAATTCTTTTTCACAACCTGCCCTAGCATATGTCCCATAATGAATCAAAACATGAAAAAAATTCAGGATTCATTTTATGGCAATCCTGAATTTGGAATTGCTTCAATAACCATTGACCCAGAACACGACACCCCTGAAGTAATGAAAAAATATGCCGAAAATTACGGAGCAAAACATCCACACTGGCATTTTTTAACAGGTGAAAAACAAACTATTTATAAACTTTCCAATGAAGGGTTTAAGCTTTATACAGCTGAAGAAGAAAATGCACCGGGTGGTTTTGAACACTCAGGTCTTTTTGCACTTATTGATCAGGAAGGATTCATCCGCTCACGCTATGATGAATTTGGTAACCCCAAAATTTACTACAACGGGCTCGAAGACAACGAGATTGAAATGCTCAAAGAAGACATTCAAAAACTTCTGAAATGAGAAATACA
>NZ_CAXBAN010000443.1:0-1851 GCF_963973675.1 uncultured Planktosalinus sp.
AACCAGGGACACACGGATTTTCAGTCCGTTGCTCTACCAACTGAGCTAAGGTACCGGCAATTATTTAAATGTTGCCTGCAAAAACAACTTTTTGTTGTTTAAGCGGCTGCAAATATAAAGTTATTTTGGTTTGCACAAAACATAAAAATAAAAAAACTTTTTATTTCTAACATTTCAAAGCCTGATTTCAAAACCAAATTGTATTTTTGCTCCCTTAGTACTTTCAAAATGAACTTAGTAGTTGATGTTGGTAATACCTTGGTAAAATTGGCCGTTTTCAACGGAAAAAATATAGTGTATAAAAAAATTGTCGTAAAGTCTGATTTTGATAAGACAATTGAGTTTGTTAAGGATGAATACGCTGAAATCTCTCGAGCAATTTTAAGTGTGGTTGGAAGTTTTTCAGACAAGAGCATTTCAAAAATCAGCAAACACTTTCAAACAATTTATTTCACTACTGAAAGTAAAATTCCATTTATAAATGATTACACAACACCAAAGTCACTTGGAGTTGATCGTCTTGTTTTGGTTTCGGCAGCTTTTGATCAATATCCCGGCAAAAACTGTTTGGTAATTGATATGGGCACTTGTGTGACCTATGATTTTTTAAATGCTGAAGGTCATTATAAAGGAGGAGCCATTTCTCCAGGAATAAATATGCGCTACAAGGCGCTAAATTCATTTACTGAAAAACTCCCCCTTCTTGATGTAAATGCACCTGAGAGTATTATTGGTGATTCCACACAAACATCTATCCATTCAGGAATTATTTTTGGAGTCACCTTTGAAATTGACGGCGTTATTTCCCGTTATAAAGAAGAAAATAAAGATTTAACAGTTATTTTAACAGGTGGTAATGCGCATTTTTTGCGAGATAGATTAAAAAATAGCATATTTGCGCATTCAAATTTTCTCCTTGAAGGGTTAAACTTTTTATTAGAATATAACCAAACTGCATGATACAAAGACTTTTAGTAATCGTTTTGCTATGCATTACTTCTATCACCACGGCTCAAGAGGCTACTTCCTCTCCCTATTCTTATTTTGGGGTTGGGTCATTAAATTTTAGGGGTACGGTTGAAAATAGAAGCATGGGTGGAATAAGTATGTTTTCAGACAGTATTCATCTTAATCTTCAAAATCCCTCAGGTTTGGCACACCTTAAACTCGTGACCTTTTCGGTTGGGGGTACTCATAAATATATCAATCAGGAATCTGCCATAGAAAGCGGAAAGGCCTCTTCTACTTCAGTAAATTATTTGGCTATTGGAATTCCTCTGGGTGAGAAATTTGGAGCAAGCTTTGGAGTGTTGCCCTTGACATCAGTGGGGTACAACCTTGAAGGGCAGTCTGAAGATGCCATTGTCCAAAATATCGGTGAAGGAGGTATGAATAAAGTTTTTCTCTCACTGGCTTATGCAATCAATAAAAACCTGAGTGTAGGGCTTGATGCAAATTATAATTTCGGGAATATAACCAACAACACACTCCTTTTTAATCAGGATGTTGAATTTGGAACCCGTGAAACAAACAGGTCAAATCTTTCAGGGTTTAGCATGAACGTTGGGGCAACCTATAAAAGAATGCTGACTGATAAACTGGAAATGTATTCGTCAGCAACATTTACACCGGAAACAAAATTGAATTCAGAAAACTTTAGAGAATTTGCCAGTGTTTTTGTACCGGATTTAAATTTTCAGATAGATGTTGATGTGCGTGAAGTAGATGTAGAAGATACCAAGTTGACTCTTCCGTCCCAATTTACAGTTGGTTTTGGAATCGGACAGCCTAGAAAATGGTTTGTTGGTGCTGAATATACGGCTCAACAATCAAGCGGTAACTCAAACAGAA
>NZ_CAXBAN010000444.1:0-1843 GCF_963973675.1 uncultured Planktosalinus sp.
CAACTCAGGGTCTTCATCATTCAGGTTAGAATGCATGGCCAGGTGGAGAATGGCTACATCAGTATCAAGCGATTTGAATTGCTGCTTAGAGGCAGCGGTTCCCGTATAAAGTTTTCCGGGCACCAGTTGTGACAACTCGTTCACCTCTTCCATTGCACCCGGCAGAGCATAGGGCGTGCCCCGGACAGCGAGTTGGCCACCACTGACCGCAGCTGAATATTCCGGAGCAAAATAGGCCGCTGTGGTACTGTGTGTATCACTGTCTTTAAGCGAGTTGATGTTGACAAAGGTCAGGTTGGGGGCATAGGCAATTGCCAGGTCCTCAATCAGGTAGCGCCCATCCTTTACCAGTAATTCAAAGGGTAAGTAATGCAACATACCATCGGGAATAACGGTCAGCGAACCATCGCTATCCGTGCCCTCCGGAAAGAGCTGCCTGTAAAGTGTTGCCCCACGAGACTTGAGGGTTTCTATGGGCACCTTAGGATTGCTGATGTCCTTTACAAAAGTGGTCAGGGTCGCTTTTAGCTCAGTAAAAGCGTCAATTTTAGCATACGTCACACCGTGGTTGCGGAAACTTAACTTATAAAGCTGCCCGTTGGCAACAATAAACTGAACGGTTGGCCCTCCGTTGTATTCCTTTAGACTGAAAATAGCGGTGGTAAAGTCATTGAACTCCTGATAGGAGTCGGTGAGTTGTTGCTGAAGGGCTTCCAGTTCCAGGTTTTTATCAAACAATTGTTGTTGCAGGACCTCATCCTCTTCCTGTTCCTGAAGTTTCTTTTTCAGCCGGGTTAGCTGAGACCGTATCAGTTGCTCCTGTTCAACCAGCAGATACAATTCAGAGGTACCGGCCAGCTCCCTGTTCAGTAAAAAGCTGTTGATCAGGTTTTGTGATTTGACCGTTTCAATAAAGGACAACAGTTCATTGCTCTCAACCTCCGAAAAAGGGTGTTCCAATGCAGCTTCCAGCAAACCGGAAACGATGAGGTCAAAATATTCTTTAAGCCCCTTGTTCAGGATTTGATTGCCCAATGCGTGTTTAAACTGGCGCATAGCCAGGCGGTAAAGTAGTTCTTCCTCGGGTGAATACCCGCCTTTATAGGTATGCCATGCCTGAGCCAAATGTACCAGGGCCTCAGCATCACCCAAAACACTGCCCGGATGAAAATCGCTCGCTGCACTTTCAGGAAACCCAAACGATTCATTGTCTTCTGAGAGCAACACCAAAAACTGGTTAATGGCTAGGCTTGCTGCTTCAGGCTGTTCCAATCCCAGATGACATACTGCCATGAGTTCGTTGAGGATCACTTTTTTTCCAATGGTTAAATCAGGGTGAACCAAATCCTCCAGAATGTTAAGAGCGTTGCTATATTCTTTTTGATGCATCAGCACCCTGGCACGGTTGATTAATAGTACTGTCGGACCATCGTTGCGAAAAATGGTACTGCTTTCGGTTTGAAGTGCCAGGCCTTTTTGAATGTAGTGTTCAGCACGTTCCGGCCGGGGGTGGTGGATGGTGTAGTACCGCACTACCGATTCAATAATGCTTTTATACATGCCCTTTTCCGTAGCATCGGTGTCGGTATTGGCTACCAGCGTTTCCACCTGTTCAAAAGTGGCCAGCATGGCGGCTTCATCGCCTGCGTTTCTGTGAAGTATGATTAAACTGTGAAAGAAATCCAGCTCTTTTTTGATTCCAAGGTGATGCATCACTTCACTGTGGATGCGTTCCTTATTGGTTTCATATTCCTGGATGGCTTTGTTCAGATAGCCAAGGGCCTTCGTGTAGTTCCGGTGGTTCCTGTGGTTCGTTGAGAGGTCGGTAAGGGCACCCAGGTAA
>NZ_CAXBAN010000445.1:0-1834 GCF_963973675.1 uncultured Planktosalinus sp.
GTTCAAGTCCCGCTCCGAGTACAAAGACCCTCTTTATCTTTTTGATTTAGAGGGTTTTTTGTTTTTATAAGCTTTTCTTTCTCCGGTATTTCAGATCAAGCCGAATAAATGCAGTACCGCTTGAAACAATTCAAAAAATTAATCAGGCAATCGATAGATACTTATAATAATAAAAGACCACATCCGGGGTCTTCATTTAAAAATACCTAGGTTTATACTTAATACATAGCAAAAATCCTGTGAAGCTAGCTTCACAGGATTCAATGAAATCTTTAAAACCTATTAAATTTTACGACGATTCATAACCTTCTATAGTTCATGAAATTGATTTATGCTAGATTTTTTTATATAAAAATAATTAGCGATATATGTTAGTGGTCCAAAAATAGGAATTACGATTATTAAAATAAGCCAAAGAAAAAAATTTAATTTTTTCTCTTTTCTCATTAATAGCGTAAAAGCAAGTAGAAACAATCCTAAAATAGCGACTATAAAAAGTACAATTTGATATGGCCAAATCATTAAAAATCTCATATTCATTTTATTTTTTATTTACAACACCAAGTTTGAACCCAAACTGTACCATTAGTCCATGCAACAGCTTCTGGTTCTCCAATTTTAGTACAGCCTTCAGTGGCACCTGATGCGATATCGTCTTCCATTGATGAGGCTAAATCAGCTTTTGCTGATGTTTCATTAACTCCCACACCAACGCTAAATCCTTGTTCTGTGAAAAAATTGCAACCTTCAGATTTCATTGTTGAATTACTATTTTTAGAAGAAACCCTTTGATCCTGGTTGTAAGTGATTTCATTTAAATAAGCGATCAACGCAAATACTTCTTTCTGTTTTAAAATTTCAGCACTTGCTTTTTTTAAAAGACCTTTATAGTCTGGGGTTGTTAAATAAGATTTTTTATTTAGAATGCCTATTTTAAACTCATCATCTTGTTCTAAAGTAATGAAATTTTTCTCAATTTTGACCGAGAATACAGAAAAGTCTATATGCTTCCCCCTAAAATTAAATGTTTTCTGAGTTTTGGCAGATAATTTATTATTTGAAGTCGTAACTGACGTAACACCCAATCGTAAGAATAACGGTGATAAATCAGAATCAGATTTTCTATTAGTTAAAACTTTACTTATTTCCGTCAACCCAGTTTCAGTTTCATTTTGGTTGCTTTTAGTTGTAATATCGTCAGAACTACAGGATACTATTAGGGTGATTAAAATAATTAAAAAATATTTTTTTTCCATTGTATATTTTATGAATTTTTGTAAATCTAACATTATATAAATAAGGAGCAAAAGGACTAAGAAAAATGGGGAAAAATACCCTAAGGTGAAATGTTTTACTTTTTAATGAATCAATTGATTAAAATTTTTTTAAATTGACTTTAGGGGCGTATTGTATTAGGTTTTGAATCTTCAGATGCCGCTAGTTCAAATAATCGGGTTACTTGTTTTGTATTTAGCGAGTGATGCGTTTAGGGCTCTTACTTTGTGGTTACTGGGTAGTTGTAAGTACCTTATCTTATATACAGTGAATGATTTTTGTAACCCATCCATTAAAAGTTTATATTTCTGAGCCCTTTAAGGTTTGAAATTTCACCGTTTGCAATGTTTTTTACGTAGTGCAGATAAAAGTAAAAGATTGGTACCTCTAAGAGGCAAATAGATAGATGCCTGGCTTAAAATTGTAAAGAAGCGTTGTGGTGTTTACCCTTCGCATTTACCTCCATTTTGGATTGGCACATTTATCCGTTCTTTGTTTCTTTGATTTTTCGCTCAGTATATATAATATTATGCTCGGATGGTGGAATTGGTAGACACGT
>NZ_CAXBAN010000446.1:0-1831 GCF_963973675.1 uncultured Planktosalinus sp.
GCCCATTGCTGGGTGTAATAAGAACCAATGAACTTCAGGAAGCCAGAAAAATTGACGGAGGAGAACAGTTCTTTACAAGAGCCATCGATTTTGGCTATTCTAAAAATCCGGAAGAAACTTTATCTATTTGGAATAAAGAGCAAGTGTTGAGTGACTTGGTTTTAACCATTAGAAAATTCAAACCCGATGTAATTATCAATAGATTCAATCACCGCACACCTGGCACCACACACGGTCATCATACAGCATCAGCAATTCTTAGTCTCGAGGCTTTTGATTTATCTTCTGAACAAAATGTTTTTCCCCAACAATTAAACAGTCAAGAACTATGGCAACCAAAACGATTGTTCTTCAATACCTCTTGGTGGTTTTATGGAAGTCAAGAGAAGTTTGAAAGAGCTGACAAATCAAATCTGGTAGCGTTAAACACGGGAGCGTTCTACCCATCCATTGGACTATCAAATGGAGAAATTGCAGCACTCAGTAGAAGTCAGCATCAATCACAGGGTTTTGGAAATACCGGCTCAAGGGGTCAGGAAACAGAATATCTCGAATTAATTAAAGGTTCTATGCCAACAGACCCAACCAACATATTTGAAGGTGTAAATACAAGTTGGTCGCGCATTGATGGCGGAAATGAAATTGGTGAAATTTTATACCAAGTTGAACGTAATTTTGACTTTAAAAATCCGGCAGCAAGCATTCCTGAATTGGTTGCAGCCTATAAATTACTCAAAAACCGAACAGACTATTGGGGTATTCAAAAAACTAAAGAAATAAAACAAATCATTGAGGCCTGCAGCGGACTTTTTCTTGAGGTCGTCACCGAAAGCCAATATACCGCACCCGGTTCTTCTATAACAGTAAACCTTGAAGCTATTAACCGTACCAATGTCAATGTGGTGCTCAATCAAATATCCTATAACAATTATCCACTTTTTACTGATCGTGCTGCTTTAAAAACCAATGAGCGTTTTGAAAACCAATACTCTATTACAATTCCTGAAGATGCTAAATATACCACACCATACTGGCTAAAAGAAAAAGCGTCATTAGGTCTTTACACCGTTTCAAATACTGAAAACATTGGACTGCCAACTACCAATGAAAATCAACCAATGCACTTTAAACTAACTATTCAAGAAGAAGAGTTCACTTTTGAAAAAAACCTGGTCTACAAATTTAACAGTCCTGTAACCGGCGAAGTGTATCAACCCTTTCAAATCCTACCCGAAGTAACTGGAAAAATAAATCAAAAAGTTTACATATTTGAAAATAATGATCCTAAAAACATTACCGTTACCGTAAAAGCAGGTAAAAACAATATTTCAGGAACAGTTGCTTTGCAACATCCTGAAGGATGGAAAGTAAGCAACCCGCAACCCTTTTCACTCGAACAAAAAGATCAGGAAAAAGAGTTTGTCTTTAAAGTAACTCCACCACAAAAAAAAGAAGAGGGAAGCATTCAATTATCCATTCAGGTTGATGAAAACGCTTACAGTCTTGAAAAAATATCCATAGATTACAATCACATTCCTTATCAGCATATTTTGATGCCTGCTGAAGCAAAAGTAGCTCGCATACCTATCAAAACCAATGGCCAAAACATTGGGTACATCGCAGGTGCAGGAGACGAAATACCTTCAGCATTAAGACAAATTGGTTATACCGTTAATGAAATTGATTTGGAAGCAATGACTCTTGAAAACCTTCTTGGTTTTGACGCTGTAGTTGTTGGAATAAGAGCCTACAACATACACGAACACTTAAAATTTAGACAAGAACTACTTTTTGAGTATGTCAAAAGTGGCGGTAATTTGATAATGCAATA
>NZ_CAXBAN010000447.1:0-1831 GCF_963973675.1 uncultured Planktosalinus sp.
TTTGACAAATTTGATTTGATAGAATGTAAAATGGAAAATAATATTTTAAGTGTTTAAACAACAATTCCAACTCAGCTTCGTAGCTACTAAAATCACTGTAAATAGCGCTCACTTCATATTCCAATTGTTGTTGAAGTGTATCATTCATTTTATGAATCCAGATACTGTCATGAAAGTTTTCCGGAAATAAATAAGGATAAGCGTTTTTTAAATTTTGAAGGTTTTCAGGAGTGGCTTTGGCAAATTTTTCATCAAACCGATCAATTTCAACACGAACGGGAACATCAAGTATCGCATCATCTATTTTTTTTTCATCAGAGCAGGCATACATTATAACAAAAACCAATAAAAGAAATCTAAAGTACTTCATAAACTAACTGTGATTAATCCGTTTGTTATTTTAACGAAAATATGCTATTTTAATTTTATATTTAGGCTCGCAAAATAATTATGCAAAGGTACTATTAACATCAACACCGTAGTTACTATGCAAACAGAAAATGTTGTTAAACATATTGTAAACTGGCTGAAAGAGTATGCAACCAATTCAAAAATGGAGGGCTTTGTGATTGGAATCAGTGGCGGTATTGACTCAGCAGTCACATCAGCATTGTGTGCAAAAACAGGATTGAGAACTTTATGTGTTGAGATGCCCATTCATCAGGCTATCAATCAAGTGAACAGAGGCAAGGAGCACATAGAGAGTTTACAAAAAAAACATGCGAATGTAAGCTGTATTGAAGTGAACCTTACTCCTGTTTTTGAAACCTTCAAAACTCAAATTCCTACAAACCAAATGCTGCCTTTTCTGGATTTAACACTTGCCAATACCCGCGCTCGGTTGCGAATGACAACCTTGTATTATTTTGCCGGACTTCACCGCTATTTAGTTGCAGGAACTGGAAATAAAGTAGAAGATTTTGGTGTTGGTTTTTACACAAAATATGGTGATGGAGGTGTGGATATCAGTCCTATTGCAGACTTGATGAAAAGTGAAGTTTATGAACTGGGAAATTATTTAAATATTTCAGATTCTATACTAAATGCAAAGCCAACAGATGGTCTTTTCGGTGATGACCGCAGTGATGAAGAACAGCTTGGAGCTAGTTATGACGAACTTGAATGGGCAATGAAAATGGATCAGGAAGGAGGTGATATCGTAAATTTTTCAGACAGGGAAAAAGTGGTATTTTCTATCTATAAAAAACTAAATTCTACTAATCAACACAAAATGAATCCCATACCCATTTGTAAAATTCCTATCAAACTTAAATAGGAACTGCATTTTAACGATTTTTAGCGAACTTTAACGAAAAGTACTCTTACAAACAAGGTATTTTTATACATTTGTTTTGTAGTAAAATTTTTACAAAACTATTTTGTATTTCCTACAAAGACGATTTTAAATATAAATTGCTAATAATTTGTCAACCTCACAATTATGACTTCAATAATAATAGCAGACCATCACCCCATGATGCGCAAGGGAATTTCCTGCCTACTTAAAAAAAATACCAACTACACTATTATTGACAAAGTGAATAATGGCGAAGAGATGTTTAAATCACTTCGCAAACAACTTCCCGATGTATTGGTTATGGAAATTGACATGCCTCAGGTAAACGGAATTACCGTTTTGAGAACCATAAAAGCAGAGTTTCCTGAACTGAAAGTGTTAATTTATTCTTGTCATCCTGAAGAAATTTATGCCTTACGTTCAATTAAGTCAGGAGCTTCAGCTTATGTGTCTAAAACAGCTTCCACAAAGCTTTTTACAAAAGCATTGAAGAAAGTTTCCAAAGGAGGTGTCTATTTAAACGACGAACTCACC
>NZ_CAXBAN010000448.1:0-1830 GCF_963973675.1 uncultured Planktosalinus sp.
GAAATTAAATATAATACTTGAAGTTCCCTTTGTTGACGATCATCAAGTTTATAATCTAATTCTGACTTAACTATAGAGCTTGCTGTTGGAAACTCAATTGAATATTCCATTTCAGGTGAAATCAGTTCACCTTGTAACTGAATACCCACTTCTACAGGAATTTTTCTATTTAAAGTCGGGTTATCAAGTAGTATAGATGGGTTTGCTGTGGTTTCATAAATAGCTTTAATATCTATTCTCGCTCGTTCCGGAACACCATCCCAGGTGATGTTTCCACCTCTTTCCACTACAAATTGCTTTTGAACTAGGTTTGCATATCTGAAATCATATACTGCGTTATAAACCTGAAAGTCACCCCACATATTGAATCTGCCAAGTGTGTTGATTTCTATAAACAATATTCCTTCCCCTCTACCTTTTAGGGTTGAATTATTTTTAATGTCAACTACGACTTCAACCTCAGCATCTCGTGTTATTTCTAAATCAAATTCGAGAGTAAGCCCTTTTAAATCTTCTCTTATAAATTGTTCTCCAGATATGCGTGCCTGTTTTTCTTCCGGTGAAAGAAAGTAGATAAAAGAATCATCACCAATTGATTCTGTATCACTTATTGGGATTTTAAATGTTGTGCCGCTGGCAGTTGCTGCATCAACCTTTATGATCAATTCATCAACAGGTCCATAGATAGATGCATAACCATCTATAAAAGCTGTTCCATAGTACAATGCTTCTTCGTCAGCTTCGGTATCAAGAACCAAAAAGCGGTCTGTATCAATATCCAGATTCATTGACCAGTTTCCAAAATTCACATGTTCAAAAGACCCACTAACAAAAGCTTTGGTATTGTATTTAGTGTCGGTTACTTCTGTTCTTGGAATGGTAAACTTATTTTTACTAAGTAAAACACGAGTTTGGTCATTAAAATCAAAATCAATGTTGAGTTCAGGAATTTTCATTCCTGAACCCCTTAAATCTAGTCTGCCGTTAATTTCTGGTGATTTATAATCACCACTTACATTTGCTTTTCCGGATACAAAACCTCTGATATCTTTTATAACATCACCACCAAAAGGACTTATAGCTGCTAAATTAAAGTCATTTAAATCAACATCAAGATTGATGTTTGAATTCAAATCGTCTACAATTAAGCTGCCCACTGCATTGATTGATTTAACGTTATTGTTTGTTAAAGTGGTATTTATGTCATATCGTGTTAAATCTTCACTGCCTTTAATGTTTAAGTTTAAATCACCTAATTGATTGTCATTTATGATTAAATTGTCAATTATAACATCAGATTTTGGATAATACCTGTTTTCCCGCTGAATAAAATCAAAACTGCCATTTACATTTCCTGACATTTCAAGACTGTCAATTTCAGGGGTGATTTTTCCAATATCAACATTTTTAAATTGTAATTTAAGATTTTTATAGCTTGAATCACTTATTTTCCCAGCCATTTGAATCAGCTCATCTTGATGACTCAGTACCAATGAGTCTATTATAATATCCTTGAAATTATTGTCAAATACAATTTTATTGAGTGTGTCGTTCTGCTCATTGATGAACCATTTATTTTCTTTGAATTTAATATCTGAACGCTTCATACCAATCACAGATTTTCCATTTTTATTGATGGTGTGATAAAGAGAAAGATTAAATAAGTCACTTTTTGTTGGTCCCCCTTTAAATTCAGATCTTACAAACAGTGTATCTGACAGTGTAACGTTTACGAGGCTTAAATCAGAAAAACTGTAAGTGCCCAAATCAATTGAGTCTACTTCAACATAGGTGTTGAAAAGTGGATTATTATTGTCTTCCTGAAGGGAA
>NZ_CAXBAN010000449.1:0-1824 GCF_963973675.1 uncultured Planktosalinus sp.
ATACCTCACATGCCCCAATAAAAGCTCTCCAATAAATGGCAGGTTTCTTTTTTGTGCGGCTACATCATTTTTATATTCAGGGTGTTCAGCAAATGCTGTATTTATTTCATTGTTTATGTGAGTAAAAATTTCTTGGATTGGTTGAGCAGCATTTGATCTTTTTCGGCTTATGTATCTGTTTCCTGGTTCAGCATCGAGCTTAATGCTTGCAATTCCGGCACCATCCTGACCACGATTGTGCTGTTTTTCCATCATTAAATACATTTTATTCACACCATAAAATGCAGAGCCATATTTTTCATGGTAATATTCTAAGGGTTTCAAAAGTCTGATAAGTGCGATACCACACTCGTGTTTTAACACATCACTCATAGAGGCTTTATTGAGATTTATATAATTAAAAAACGCTCCAAATTTTGGAGCGTGTTGTTATGATAATTCTATTTCAAATTGAGTTAAATTTTTAAACTGCTTAAGGCGTTTTTGAAGTTCAGCTTTGGTAAGGCTTTGCATTCTTTCTGTACCAAACTTTTCGACGCAAAATGAAGCTAGTGTTGAGCCATAAATAACGGCATTTTTCATGTTGTCAAAACTCAAATCATTAGTCTTGGACAAATAGCCTGCAAAACCACCCGCAAAAGTGTCTCCGGCGCCTGTTGGGTCAAATACCTCTTCAAGCGGAAGTGCCGGAGCAAAAAAGATTTGATCTTCATGAAAGAGCAATGCGCCGTGTTCTCCCTTTTTAATCACTACATATTTTGGACCCATTTGCTGTATTTTTCTTGCTGCTACCACAAGTGAATATTCTCCTGTGAGTTGTCTAGCTTCTTCATCATTGATGGTGATAACATCTACTCTAGATATTACCTCTTTGAGTAAATCCAAAGTGTTGTCCATCCAAAAGTTCATCGTGTCTAAAATAATGAGTTTTGGTTGAGTACTCATTTGATCAATAACACTTAATTGTACTGCTGGATGTAAATTGCCAAGCATGACTATTTCTGCATCTTTATACTGAGCAGGTACTTTTGGGTTAAAATCAGCCAGTACATTGAGCTGTGTGTCAAGCGTGTCACGTGAGTTGAGGTCATTTTTATATTTTCCGCTCCAAAAAAAAGTTTTTCCTTCTTTAACGATTTCTAAGGCTGATAAATCAATCTTATTTTTCTTTAAAAGTGAAATGTATTTTTCAGGAAAATCTCCACCAACTATTGAAACAATTGCAGCATCAATGTCGAACTGAGCTGCTGCAAGACCGATGTAAGTGGCAGCACCACCTAAAATTTTATCGGTTTTGCCGAAAGGGGTTTCAATGGCATCAAAAGCGACTGTTCCTACTATAACAAGTTTACTCATTTTTAAAGTTTAAAATAGGGCACAAATATAAGCCATTCTTTTGGTTGAAAAAAACAAAAGCTGAAGGCCTAAGGCTATTAAAAATTCTGTTTATTTTTGAATGGTAATGTAGTTTTGAGGATAAAAATGATAGTTTAAAGCCACATCGTTTAAGTATAAAGTATATTCAGGATAACTAAAAACTTTCTTTTGGTCCTGAACGCGAAGTGTGTCAACGCTACTGTCTGGAAATTTAAGAAGATAATATGAATTGCGGTCCCAATTAGCACCACTTTCATATCCGCATTCTGAAGAAGGCCCCATGCCTACATGAATGCCCATGTAAAAAGTGTGTCCCAATGAATTTGTTACTTTATTACTAAAGACAACTGTTTCAAAATTTAAAAAATCATCTTCAACTCGATATAATGGTTCCCAAATCACTTCATTATTGAAAAATGGAATAGGAGAGAGTTCACCGTTTTGCAC
>NZ_CAXBAN010000450.1:0-1814 GCF_963973675.1 uncultured Planktosalinus sp.
TTCCAAATTCATAAATAGCATTTTGTGATTTTTCTGAGGCAAGAGCAACTATGGAGCCCATTTGCATAGCTGAGCCCACCAGAACGGCAGTTTTGTAATTAATCATGTGCAAATATTCCTCAATAGTAACATTGTTTCTGTCTTCAAAATCGATGTCATATTGCTGTCCTTCACACACTTCAATAGCTGTTTTACTAAACAGTTTTGCTAATTTTTGAAATGTTTCAGGCTTATAATTTTCAAACAATTGATAGGCTAAAATCAACATTGCGTCACCCGAAAGTATTCCGGTATTGATATCCCATTTTTCATGAACGGTGCTTTTTCCTCGTCTCAAGGGTGCATTATCCATGATATCATCGTGAATTAGTGAAAAATTGTGAAACAATTCCACTGCAAGAGCTGCATTCAAGGCTTTTTTATAGGAAGAGTTAAACAGTTCACAGGTCATTAAGGTAAGTGCAGGCCTTAGTCTTTTGCCTCCTAAACTCAAAATATACGAAATAGGCTCATATAAGTTCTTAGGCTCTTCTTTTTGGATTGAAGCAGATAGGTGTGTAACAAAATGCCCCCTTAATTCGTCTAACGATAACATCTGGTATTTTTTTTTTGCTAAAATACTTCTTTATCTACAATCTCTAAAAACTTCCGAATTTTTCTGTGTTAATTTTAAGTAAAACTTTAGAAACTATTTTTGTTTTAAAAGTTTCCTTGGTATATTTGCGGACTGATATGAGAGAAAAAATTTTAGAAATTGCAAGTCAACTGTTTTTAAACCTCGGGTTTAAAAGTGTTACCATGGACGATATTGCCAATGAAATGGGAATATCAAAAAAAACTATTTATCAGCATTTTACCAACAAAACAAAGTTGGTTGAAGCGACTACCGATTATGTTTTTCATTTTGTTTGTGATGGCATTGATTGTATAAGAGCAGAAAAGAGTAATCCAATAGCTGAACTTTTTCTAATACACAATTTCATCAAGCAAATTTTAAAAAATGAAAAGGCATCTCCACAACATCAATTACAAAAATACTACCCAAAGATTTATAAAAAATTAAAAGAAAATCAGTTTTTAATTATTCACGATTGTGTTATTACCAATTTAAACCGGGGAATCGAATTAGAATTGTACAGAAATTCAATCAATCCGGAACTCATCGGAAGGTTTTACTTTTTGGCGGGTACAGGAATCAAAGACCAAAACCTGTTTCCAACAGAAGTTTTTAGCCCCAATGAAGTCATTGATGCTTATCTTGAATATCACTTACGTGGAATCATAACCAAAAAAGGAGAAGAAGAACTAATTAAACACCTCAATCAAAACTAACTATGCTTAGATATTCGATACTAATGCTCTTATTGGTCAGCCTGGGAATGAATGCTCAAGTAAAGCAAAACTATTCTTTTTCACTGGAAGAAGCTATCACTTTTGCGTTAGACAGTAACTATACGGCGATCAATGCTAAAAGGGATGTAGTGGCAGCTTTAAAACAAAAGTGGGAAACTACCGCAACCGGGTTGCCTCAAATAAATGCAAATATAGATTATAGAAACAACCTTAAACAACCGGTAACTCTCATTCCGGCTGAGTTTTCAGGTGGAGAACCGGGCACCTTCACTCCTGTTGTATTTGGGGTTCCCGAAACGATGTCGGCGACTGCTACTTTAAATCAACTGCTGTTTGACGGTTCTTATATAGTTGCACTTCAAGCCTCAAAAACCTTTTTGGAATATTCCAGAAATATGGAAGAAAAAACAACATCGGTTGTTTCCCTGAGGTTTCTTTCGAGAGTGGCTTTATTACTTTCA
>NZ_CAXBAN010000451.1:0-1813 GCF_963973675.1 uncultured Planktosalinus sp.
CTTTAATGTCATCTTTATACAAAAAATGTTCTCCTATTTTCGCAATTACTTCCCCATCAGGTTGCTTTTCAAACAACTGACAGGACACTAGTAAAAATAAAAATAGTACAGAGAGTTTAGTCATTGAGCCTTTTAACTGCTTTTTTATTGATTTTTACATTATATTTTTCTCGAAGTTCCTGCATCCATTGCTTTTCAAGATAATTTTGATAATCACTCATTACTTTGCCTCTTATTTCTTTGAGGGATTTATGGGTTTCAGGAATGATTTCATCAACTTTTAAAACGATGTATTGTGACGAATTCGTATTTTCTTTGCTAGTAATATCATAAACTTTTGAAACCCCTTCTTTAAACTCAAAATTACCAGGTAAAACAGAGTTATCAAACTCTAATGTTTCTTGTTTAAAAATCACATTGGTTTGATTTTCAGAGTTTATTGTGTTTTTAATTTCTTCCTCAGTTTTGTTTTTTTCCAACATGGATTTTATTTGAGAAGCATAACCAGAATTTGCTGTGGAAGCCATTAACGCTTTCACGCGCTTGTTCCATTTGTAATTATCTTTTTTGTTTTCATAAAAACGTTCAAGTCCCAGGCTATCTTCTTTTGATGGTTCCCATATATTATTCTGCATTAATTCAAAAATCAATAAGCCATCCCGATATTCAGCAATTAGATTAGCATATTCTGAGTTTTCCTGCTCCAGGTTAATTTTATAAAACTCGTTGAGTTTTTCTTCTTCAAACTCATCATAATAGGATGCCAATTGAAGTTCTTTTTGTTTATAAATCCGGGAAGATTTTTGACGCTTTTCGATGTAAACTGCAAAATCTGAAAAAGTATAAGTGACATCACCTATTTTAAAAATCGATTCCTTTAGCTTTGGATGGGCTTCGTTAAATTCCCATTTGCGTTTCAAAACACTATCAGTAACAAATGTATTGAAAAATGCAAGTGGATTTTCGTGCTTTTTAAAATTGTATTTTTGCTTGATGCGGTCATTTACAGTTTTTACAACTATTTTAGACCGGTCTGTATTTTTGATTCTTCTTAGAAGCTCATCTCTTTGCTCATCGAAAGATTCTTTAGGGTGTCGTTCTATAAGTTTAATGATGTGCCAACCAAAGTTTGTCTTGACAGGCTTTGAAATATCCCCGGTGTTTTTAAGTGCAAAGGCGGCAGTTTCAAATTCAGATGAATTAAGCCTTCCTGAACCAAAACGGTTTAGCTTACCACCGTTATTTTTACTGCCGGGGTCCTCAGAAAATTGCTTTGCAAGGTCGCCAAAATCTTCACCTTGATTAATTCTGTTTATTATTTCCTCTAATCTCTTTTTAGCTTCTTCATCTGTAACTTCATTTCTTGTTGAAATCATTATGTGAGCCACTGTAATTTCATTAGGCACAGTTCTTCTGTCATTAACTTTCAGAATGTGATAGCCATATTGTGTTCTCAAAATATCAGAAACTTCACCAACAGGGGTATTGTAGGCTACAGTTTCAAAAGGATAAACCATACCAAAACCTTTAAAATAGCCCAAGGCTCCAGCTCTTTCATCAGCTTTAGGCTCTTCTGAATAGGTCTTTGCCAGTGTTTCAAAATCTTCCCCGGCACGGGCCTTTTGCAAAATTTCAGCAATCTTGTTGTAGGCTTCCAGTGTGTCTATTGGAGTAGCATCAGGTGTTACCCTAATGAGAATGTGATTTGCGTTAACTTCTTCTAAAAGCCTGCCATAAGCCTCGCGAATGAGTTCTTCAGTAATTTCTTGTTCAAAAAGATAATTTTGAGAAAGTTGATTTTTATAGTTACTTA
>NZ_CAXBAN010000452.1:0-1812 GCF_963973675.1 uncultured Planktosalinus sp.
GGGGCGTGCCTGAACATTTTAATTACCCCTGGTATCTTGCATTGAAAAACAAGAAGTTTCTTCAAGAAGGAATAAATCTTCGCTGGGTTAATTTTCCCGGGGGCACCGGTGAGATGAGTCAAGCCCTTCGTAACGAAGAAATTGATTTGGCTGTTATTCTTACAGAAGGCATTGTAAAAGATATCATTCAGGGCAATGACTCAAAAATTGTTCAGGTTTTTGTAGAGTCGCCACTTATTTGGGGGGTTCACGTTGCTCAAAATTCCAATTACCACACAATATCAGATTTAAAAGGAACTGAAGCAGCAATTAGTCGCTTTGGCTCTGGTTCGCATTTGATGGCTTTTATCAATGCCCAAAACCAAAACTGGAATCTTCATACAGATTTAAAATTTAAAGTAATCGAAAACCTTGACGGAGCTTTGAAAGGACTTCCTGCCGGAGAAGGAGATTATTTTATGTGGGAAAAATTCACCACCAAACCCTATGTAGATCAAGGAATATTTAGAAGAGTTGGAAACTGCCCTACCCCTTGGCCTTGTTTTGTAATAGTTGCCAGAAACGAACTCATTGAGAATGATGCAGCAGTAATTCAAACAATTCTGAAACTAATTAATGTTGAAACAACAGGTTTTAAAGAAATTCCTAATATAGACAGTCAGCTTGCCGAGCGTTACCAACAAAAAGTTGAAGACATTCAAGAGTGGCTCTCCTTAACGCATTGGAGCTCTAAAAACCTGACAACTAAAGAATTGAATCAAGTTCAAAATAGTTTGTTTGACCTAAGTTTAATTGACAAAAAGCTATCTCCTGAAAATTTTCTTCATGATTTCTGATTTTTTTTATCATTAAACGCAACCTTTTATGGTTCTCAACATCTTCTTAATAAGAACCAATAAATTATGATTACTGTTTTAATTGTTATCGGCGCACTGGTAGTGTGTAATTTTCTGTTGTTACACTTTAGTTGTAACGATGTTTCAGAAAGAAACACACCTCCCGGTGAAGAATAAGCTATAATTAAATGAAGTTGATTTTTTCAAAATTTAATTCAACTCTCACCATTTAATTATTTCAACTCCCCTATTCTTTAAATATTTATTTGCTTTATTAAAATGTTTGTTTCCAAACCAAAAGCCCCTGTTGGCGCTCAATGGAGAAGGATGTCCTGATGTTAAAACCAAATGTTTTTGTGTGTCAATCAATTTTAATTTTCGTTTTGCATACCCACCCCAAAGCATAAAAACAACTCCATCTTTTTCTTTGGATATAATTTCTATCACTTGATCAGTGAACTGCTCCCAGCCTTTATTCTGGTGACTTCCCGCCTGATGTGCGCGTACAGTTAACGTTGCATTCAATAGAAAAACACCTTGATGAGCCCAGCGTTCCAGATTTCCACTTTCAGGAATTGCAGCGCCTGTATCTTGTTGAATTTCCCTGAAAATGTTTTGAAGAGAGGGAGGTTTAAGAACCCCATCATTTACAGAAAAACACAATCCATTGGCTTGATTCGGTCCATGATAGGGATCTTGCCCCAAAATCACTACTTTAATTTTATCAAAGGGTGTGGTGTCAAATGCTGCAAAAATCTGATGACCAGGAGGAAAACACGAATTTGCAGCATATTCTTCCTTTACAAATTCGACCAGTGTTTTAAAGTAAGGTTTTTCAAATTCAGCCTTAAGTTTTGAAAACCAACTTTCTTCTATATTTACAAGCATTATTCTTACTTTTACAAAAAAAATCAGCTATAAAAGTAAGTAGAAAAAACGAATGATTAGGATTCAAATCAAAACACTTCAAGACCTT
>NZ_CAXBAN010000453.1:0-1812 GCF_963973675.1 uncultured Planktosalinus sp.
CACAAACACCTACGGTGAGAAAAAGTAAGTTTGGATTATCTGATAAATTATTTTTTATTGCGTAACCCATTATCAAACCCAGTAATAGGCTCCCAATACAATTTACTAAAAAAGTCCCTAAAGGAAATTGCAGTGTATTAAAATTTATAAATTTACTTACTAGGAACCTCAATACACTGCCTAACCCACCACCAAAAAAAACAAAAACTAGTTCCTTCATTTCAAATCATTGTTTTCAATGTTCTCTTGTTGTACAGGAATATAAATGTCAGTTTTCCAATTCGCAGGATTGGGTTCTTCAGGAAGTGAAGTCGTATATACTTCAACAATACTTAGGTTTTCATCTTTATTAAAACCAGTGTCTAAAAGGTACTTATCAGCGGCTTCATACGCTTCACTTAAATAGTTGTGTTTTCCGGTAAGTGTAACTTTTACAGCAGAAATGGTAGGCATAAAACCAGTAATTGCAGGACTGTTATCGGGTAAAATAACACGGTCAGTTGTTGGAATTCCTACCGAAAAAATAGTTGAATTATTCATTTCATCCCAACTTAAGTAAGCCACAAACGGACTCCCATCTATAGGAATATTGTTCTCAATCATAAATGTTTTTAGTTGTGAAATCATAGGTGCTGATTTTGCACTCACTTCATTTTGTTTGGAGGCTGTACTGTTGTATAAATAAAACCCACCACTACGCTGAGTAAGCCCTGAAACATTAATTTCGTATTCATTCATTTTTAATTGTAAAACACTATCGAGGTTTTGAAGGGACTTTTTATACATTTCACTTATCCTAGATTCAATATTTATTTTCTTTATTGCAAAAAGTATTTTTTCTTTAAGACCTAACTCTCCTTTCATTTCCCAGGTTACAGTTGTTTTTTGATTGTTAGTATTTGGATTGAATTTCCAATTTACCAGATATCCATCATCCTCTAAAGCACCATCAAAGATAATTTTTTGAATAAGTGAATCATGAGGGTGACTGCTAAGTGTTTGCATAGCGCCTTTTCCATCTTTTTCACTTTCCCAAGAGTAAAAACTGCCTTCACCTTTTGTGTTTTCGGGGTAGTGAATTTTCAAGGATTCATCCTTCATCCACGAACCCCAATCTTCCCAATTTTTATAATCACTTACTTCATTAAAAACTACCTGTACAGGTGCAATGATTTCAATTTGTTCTGAAACCGTAAACTTGCCGTCCTGAGTTCCAAAATAGAGAGCTGACCCTATGAACACTATCAACAACAAAAAGAATAAATATTTAAAAAATTTCATATAAAAAAAATTTCAGGTTCTGAAAGCTAAGATAGCTAATATTACAGTGCTAATTTATTACATTTGTAGGAATCAAAAATTAAATTAGAATGAAAATAAAAATTTTAAGCATATTTATTTTAGCAGCCTTTATTTTAGTGGGTTGTAAGGAAAATACCCCAGCGGCTCAAACAGAGGAAAAAAAGGAGTCGGCTTTTAAATACAAAGTTGATCAATTTGCAGACTTGCAAGTATTGAGATATCAAGTTCCCGGATGGGATGAACTTTCCCTAAAGGAACAAGAACTTGTTTATTACTTAACACAAGCCGGACTTGCCGGCAGAGACATTATGTGGGATCAAAATTACCGACATAATCTTGAAATCAGGAATGCACTGGAGCAAGTTTATTCAAGCTACAATGGTGATAAAACAACTGAAGACTGGAATAATTTTGAGACTTATTTAAAAAGGGTTTGGTTTTCAAACGGTATTCATCACCATTATTCAAACGATAAATTACCGACAAATTTTTCTCAATCTTATCTAAAGA
>NZ_CAXBAN010000454.1:0-1789 GCF_963973675.1 uncultured Planktosalinus sp.
TTAGAGGGCACCTCAATAGTATCTATTCTATAAAGCGCAAGTGATTTTTGAGTAATTTCATCAAAATTTTGGATTTGTCCATTTTCAATATCAAACTGAAATTTATTGGTTTCAATTGAACTTTCACCAAGAGAAGGAATTATAATATTTAAAGATGCAAAACCAAGCTCAAAACCAATTACTTCAATTTTTTCTTTACTAAACGTTTCAATGAGACTATGAACATAATCTTTGCGACATATAGCAATAAAAGAATTTTTATCAGTTGTCAAAATATTATAGTAAAACTCAGAATAGTTTAAACCTGGAAAAGCATTTGAAAGCTGGTTGTTTTTGTTGCTTGAATTTGGAATTTTCCTGATAAGGACTTTATCTGTATTTATTATTAAATACAGATGTTGATTTTTTGACAGTTTTTTTGAAAGTTCATTTATTAAGGTAGATTCTGTATAACTTAAATCAACAAACTCATCCTTTTTTTTCTTGGCAACCACCAAGAAAAAGTTTTCATCTTTATCCGAATTAACAACCTCAACACTACAATATGTTGTGCCAAATTGCCAATATGAAAACAGGTTTGAAAGCATTAATAAATGACAGTGGGTTTGATTAGAATAGTCAATGTCCTTTTAGAATCTTCCCTTCTTTTTTTACTAAATAACCATTTTATGACAGGAACACGGGCAAGCAAAGGCACCCCTGAGCCTGTATCATCTTTTCTAACTTCTTCAATACCCCCCAAAACTGCAACATCTTGATTTCGCATTCTTATAATTGACGAAAACTCACGGCTGTTCATCCCTGGTGGTGCATCTTCTTCAATCCTTTCTCCTGTAAAAGCAGACTGAATGACTTCAATGTCTAAAGTGATTTCACCATCACCTGAAACAAAAGGCAGGATTTCAATAGCAAGCTCTGCATCGATCGGAACATAATTTCTAATTTCAGAAGTTTGTGGTATTTGTGAGCCAAAAAAGCTTTGGCTAGTAACTGCATAATAGGTTGTTTGACCGCTTGATAAAAATGCTTTATGGCCATTTAAAGTACTCAATTTAGGGGTAGATAAAACCCTGATAAATCCATTGGATTCCATTGCTTTTATGTCTAAGTAGAATTCAGGAAGTACGTTGCCTAAATTCAGTGACCCAAATCCATTAAAGCTTCCAATGATTCGGTTTACACTTTCTGACCCAAGCCTAATATCTGTAGAAGGGAATACTGACCCTGCTATGTTTGATGGTTCTTCACCAAGACCAAATGAAACTCCGGTTTCTACAATTGCACTACGGTTGACTTCCATAATCATGACCTCAATTAGAATAACCGGAACAGGTTTGTCAATGCTTTTAATAAACTTTTTTAACCTTTCCACATTAATGCCCGGACCACTTACAATAAAACTGTTAAGTTCAGTGTCAATTTTAATATCCAATCCCTCCTTAATGTCATCAGGTATTATTGTTTCTATGGAAGTTAAATTAATATCGCCTTCAGTTTGTCTATTTTGGTCTACTGTGTTATTTCCTCTTATATTTTGACTTTGATCAAAATTATTAGATCCAAAAAAATTTGTAGAACCCGTTGTAAAATTATTCCGACCGGCTCTTCTTTGCCCATTTCCAGATGGATTTGAAAGCTTTTGAACTGATCTGTAATTCATTGTAACAATTTCAAACTGCTTGATACTCAATTGGTTTTCTGTGCCAAAGTAGTAAACATTCCCATTTCTTTTGTAAGTAAAATTTGTTTTTTTAAATCTTCTCTTTGTTCAGCAGTTCCAACATTTTTT
>NZ_CAXBAN010000455.1:0-1789 GCF_963973675.1 uncultured Planktosalinus sp.
CTTACCAAGTCCATGATCGTACCATCGGTTCAGCTTTCGATTAACCTTAAAAGAGGGTGTTTTTTCCTGCCGCAATGGTGAAAGATACCAATAGTCATTGCCCCTGATTTTTGAAGGTTCATAACCCAATGAGGACAGGTACTGAACCATATCCATTTCCTTAGCTTCCGCAATGGAAAGTTTTTGTTTCCTGAAATCCATAACCGCACATTTTCATCTTCACTATTCAGTTTACTGAAGTAAAGTTAAACAAGTGGTATGGCTTCTACCCATCCTCTCTATATTTTGAATGGGATGGTAGCATCTGGATTCAGAAAATATTAAATACATCTGTAATATGGATACTAAACTCAGTAATCAGGATACTGTATAAAAAGTAATCCAATGCAACTTTGTATTCATAAATAAAAAACAGATTATTATGAGCAAAGAAAATCAAAAAGTATGGTTGGTGACAGGTACGTCCAAAGGGCTAGGACTTCATTTAATCAAACTACTCCTTTCACAAGGACATAAGGTAATTGCAACAAGTCGGAATACAGATGCTCTGGAAAAAGAAATTACATCATTTAAAGAAAATCTTTTTCCAGTAAAATTAGATATTACTTCGGATACAGCTGTAAAGAAAGCTATTGATGAAAGTATTGAAAAACTAGGGCGTATCGATGTAGTAGTCAATAATGCTGGTTATAGCTTGGTGGGAAGTATGGAGGAAATGACTGATGCAGAGTTTCGGGCAACTATGGATGTGAATCTTTTTGGGACGGTTAATATCATCCGGAATATGATGCCTCATTTGCGTAAGCAGCAAAGTGGACACATCATTAATATTTCTTCCAATGCGGGGTATATTGGCTTTGAAAAGGCGGCAAGTTATAATGCAGCTAAATTTGCGCTTATCGGAATTTCCGAAGCCTTAGCTCAAGAAGTAATAAATTTCGGGATAAAAGTAACGGTAGTTGCACCTGGACAATTTAGAACAGAATTTATGAATTCCATCAACTATGTAAAGAACCGTATTGAAGTGTATGGTGTAGATAAAGCTGAAAAGATGTGGACTAAATTTAGTGGAACACAGCCCGGAGATCCCGACAAACTATCAAAAATATTAGTTCAAATAAGTGAAATGGAACAGCCGCCTCTTCATTTACTTTTAGGGCCGGACACCTATGAGCTGGTGACCCAAAAAAGAGCGCAGGAAGATGCAGAATTTGAAAAATGGAAATCTTTGACGTTATCTACCGATTTTGATTAAATAGGAAGCGTAAATTCTATTTTTATAAATTTGTTTTCAATGAAACCTTATATAATTCAGTCAATCCGAGATCTGCATCAACTTTTAGAGTTGCCAAAACCGAAGCACCCATTAATTAGTTTAATTGATTTTTCTACCATTAAGTGTTATGATGATGAGAAATTAGAGGCGGTTACTTACGGATTTTATTGCATAGCAATCAAAAAGAATTTTAAAGGTAAAATGCGATATGGCCAGCAGCACTTTGATTTTGATGATGGCACTATGACATTTTATGCCCCGAATCAAGTGATAATTACAGAAATAAGTGAAGACTTACCCGTTTTCGGACAGCTCTAAATTACACAATTTTTCTTTTTTCATTGGGTCTAGACCCAATGAAAATTCTTTATAGATCTGTTTAGGGCTTTTTCTGCCCATTGATTTATGTGGATGGTATTTGTTATAATCTTCTCTGAAGTCCTCAGCTATCTGTTGTACTTCTTCTAAATTTCGGAAGATGTAAGCATCCAAAACGTCTTCTCTAAATGTTTT
>NZ_CAXBAN010000456.1:0-1761 GCF_963973675.1 uncultured Planktosalinus sp.
GCTTTAATCACTCTTGACAACACCCACGAACAACTTGATGTCTATGAAAAAATCATTGCTGACAAACTCTCTGTAAGAGACACTGAAGCCCTGGTTAGAAAACTTCAGCAGGCTGGTGAACCTAAACCGACTTCCAATAAGACAACAACCCCTTCGTTTGCTAAAAAAGCCGGTAAGGAACTCTCAGATTTTTTCGAAGTAAAAACAGAAGTCAAAGCCAATGCCAAAGGCAAAGGAAAGCTGATTATACCGTTTAAAAACAAAGCAGAACTGGAACGGATTACAAAATTGATACAGGGTGAAAAGTAAACAACTTTTATGGTGGCTTCCGCTGCTGTTTATGCTAAAAACCTTCGCACAAGAAAAGGACACCCTAAGCTTTGTGAACAATAATGCCACACTTACAGTAAATCAAACCACCAAAGAACCCTATGACCCACTTGCACCCTCCAGGGCAGCTTTCTATTCTGCTGTCATTCCGGGACTCGGACAAGTGTATAATGATAAATACTGGAAAATTCCAATTATTTATGCCGGAATTGGAGCAAGCATTTACTTTTACTCCACCAACAGAGATGATTTCACACGTTACCGCGACGCTTATAAAAGAAGACTCGCCGGATATTCTGATGATGAATTTCAGGGGATTGCAAATGAAACGCTCATTCGCGCCCAACGCACTTCTAAAAGAAATATGGATGTAAGCTTGGCAGTTGCTGTTGGTTTTTATTTGCTTAATATTGTAGATGCCAATGTAGATGCACACCTCAAACAGTACAATATTTCAGAAGATTTATCACTCAATCCTGAAATTGACTACAACCCGGTTCAAGCATCTACAAATTATGGAATGCGGCTTACCTATAAACTTGATTAGATCATGAAAATAGCACTTTTAGGGTATGGGAAAATGGGTAAAACAATCGAAAAATTAGCGGTTGAGAAAGGACATCAAATTGTTGCTGTTTGTACCCGTAAAGAAGAGTTAAACAAGCTTTCCGGTGCAGATGTGGCCATCGATTTTAGTGTTCCTGAAGCGGCTGTATTAAATATTGAACAGTGTTTTGAACAACAAATTCCTATTGTAAGCGGGACTACCGGCTGGCTTAATGAATTTGACAGGGTGTTAAAAAGCTGCCAAAATCGTAACGGAAGCTTTATTTATGCATCTAACTTCAGTGTGGGGGTCAATTTGTTTTTTGATTTAAACCGGAAACTGGCACAACTCATGGCACAGCAAGAAGATTATAAAGTGGCTATCACAGAAATCCATCATATACAAAAACTGGATACTCCCAGTGGTACTGCAATTTCACTTGCAAACGATATCATCGAGCATAGTAACTATACAAGCTGGAAACTCAATGCTGCCGAAAAAGGTGTAATCCCTGTTACCGCAGTGCGGGAAGAAGATGTAAAAGGAACACATAGCATTACTTATCAGTCGGCCGTCGACACTATAAGCATAAAACATGAAGCCCACAGCCGGGAGGGGTTTGCAAAAGGGGCCCTGCTCGCAGCAGAATGGCTCCAAGGTAAAAAGGGTTTTTTTACTATGAAAGACGTACTCGGAATTGAACCCTGAAAGAGTTTTTAAAAATTGACAAACAGAAGTTTAAACATAAGGTTAACAACACTTAAAAGAACATACTATGACATTTACTGAATGGTTTATATTTTTCCTGATTATCCAACTGCTTCATTTTGCAGGAACCTGGAAATTATATCAAAAAGCCGGCAGACAACCCTGGGAAGCTGCCA
>NZ_CAXBAN010000457.1:0-1761 GCF_963973675.1 uncultured Planktosalinus sp.
GTGAAAAAAGACCTTATTATTGTTAAAGTCTGAAAATTTCGAATAATAGGTGCCATACACATCAAAATAGGGTTGTAATTCACTGTATAATGCATTTCCAATAAAACCACTGGCTCCTACTATTAAAATTCTTTTTCCCATTTATTTTTTATAAAATGGGAGTTTTACCACAGTTGCGGGTACAACATTTTTTCTAATTTGAACAGCAATTTCACTTCCCGGTTCGCTGTAAGCAATTGGAACATAACCAAGCCCAATCCCTTTATTGAGAGACGGAGACATTGTTCCGCTGGTTACAAATCCAATTTTGGTTCCTTTATTGTCAACGATTTCATAATCTTGGCGGGGAATTCCTCTTTCGTTGATTTCAAATGCCACCAATTTTTGTTTGATGCCGTCTTCTTTTTGTTTTTTTAATGCCTCAGAATTGATAAAGTCTTTTGTAAACTTAGTAACCCAGCCTAAGCCTGCTTCCAACGGCGAGGTGTTTTCTGTGATGTCATTTCCGTATAGGCAATAGCCCATTTCAAGCCTAAGTGTATCTCTGGCGGCCAAACCAACGGGTTTGATACCAAAATCGGCTCCGGCTTCCAACACTTTATTCCAAACTTGTTCTACTTCACTGTTCTTACAGTAAATTTCAAAGCCTCCGCTTCCGGTATATCCAGTTGCGGAAATGATTACATATTCAACTCCTGCAAAATCAGCTACTTTAAAGCTATAAAAGGGAATGCTTTTTAAATCAACCGAACTAAGTGATTGCATCGCTTCAACAGCTTTGGGCCCTTGGATTGCAAGCAATGAGTAGTCATCTGACAGGTTGCGAAGCTCCGCGCCCATAGTGTTGTGTTTGTTGATCCAGTCCCAGTCTTTATCTATATTAGAGGCGTTGACAACAAGTAAGTATTTTTCTTCATTAAACCGATAAACAATTAAATCATCCACGATGCCTCCGTTTTCATTAGGAAAATAACTGTATTGAGCTTTACCATCGATGAGCTTGGAAGCGTCATTGGAGCACACTTTTTGAATGAGTGACAGCGCATTTTTTCCTGTTATCAGAAATTCACCCATATGTGAAACATCAAAAACACCCAGATGGTTTCTTACGGTTTCGTGTTCTATATTGACACCCTCATATTGAACGGGCATATTATAACCCGCAAAGGGAACCATTTTGGCACCCAAGGCTACATGTAGGTGGGATAGTGCTGTATTTTTCATTGCAAAGTTATTTAAAGTAAAGTAACAGCTTATCGTTCGCTGTTAACGAAAACAAATGTATTTAAAAACATTGATTTTACCTTAAGGAAAAGGGATGATTTAGGTAAAAAGAAATTCTTAATCTTAAAGTTCTATTTTTTTAAGTTCGCGGTAGTTTTTGTAGAGCTTTCTCAATAAAATTCCATACACCAGCCTGTAAAATAAGACCAATAATACAATAAGCACGATTCCAACAATAATTTGCCCTACAAAAAAGTAAGTCAAAAAGTCTGGCGGAAACGTTTTCATTCCATACACATCTGAAAACACTTCTAAAAGTAAATCACTTTTTGTATAATAATAAAAGTTGATAATGCAAAGCGTAAGGATAAATGCGCTCACGTTATAAATTACAAAGTAGCGCACTGTTTTTCTGGTTCTGAGAATACTTTGCATCAATGATTTTGTGCTTTCTGTAACTATAATGGACCTATAGTTTTTATAAAAACTATAAATAAAGATAAGTACTACAATGTAATGAACAATATTAAAGACCAG
>NZ_CAXBAN010000458.1:0-1737 GCF_963973675.1 uncultured Planktosalinus sp.
CTCTTTACTTTTTTATGTGGGTTTTGATAAAAAAATCAAAAATGTAAATCATCACACTTTATTTTTTGACGTGAGTTTTGAAAAACATGCTCAAGCAATTTATGACACACCCGAATGGCCTGAAGAGCCACTTTTTTATGCTAGTTTTCCATCAAAAACTGATGAAACTGCTGCGCCACAAGGAAAAGAAGCAGGTATCTTTTTAATTCCACTAGCTCCAGGCTTAACAGATATTCCTGAAGTCAGAGAAGACTATTTTGAGAAAATAATGACCCGATTTGAAAAATTGACCCATCAGGAAGTAAAAAAATTCGTTATATTTAAAGAAAGTTTTTGTGTCAATGATTTTATTGAGCAATACAATTCCTATAAAGGAAATGCCTATGGGTTAGCAAACACATTGTTTCAAACAGCTTTCTTAAGACCAAAATTAAAAAGCAGTAAAGTTAATAATCTTTATTTCACAGGCCAGTTGACAGTTCCGGGACCGGGTGTACCTCCCTCTTTAATCTCAGGTAAATTGACAGCTCAACTGATTGAAAAAAACGCCAACTAATATCAACCAAAATGTTATGAAAGCACTATTTGACACTGTTTCTGAAAAATGTAGTAAAACTGTAACGACCTCTTACAGTACTTCTTTTTCAATTGCTACAAAAATGCTTGCTGGAAGTATCAGACAAGACATTTACAACATATATGGTTTTGTGAGGTTTGCTGATGAAATTGTAGATTCATTTCACGATTATAACAAAGAAATCCTCTTTACGCGGTTTGAAAAGGCCCTTGAAGATACATTGATTGATAAAATAAGTCTCAATCCCATTTTAAATTCTTTTCAACACACCTTTCATAAATATAAAATTGACAAACATCTAGTTGATTCATTTATGAATAGTATGAAGCTAGATCTGACAAAATCAACTTATTTAACAGAAAAAGAATATAAAGCTTATATATATGGTTCTGCTGATGTGGTAGGCCTAATGTGTCTTAAGGTGTTTGTAAAAGGAGATCAAGAAAAATATGACCAATTGAAAGAAGCGGCTATGCATTTGGGGTCAGCATTTCAAAAAGTAAACTTTTTAAGAGATTTAAAAGCAGACCACGAAGATTTAAGCAGAAGTTATTTTCCAGAAACTGATCTGAATAAGCTTGATGAAGCATCAAAACAGAAAATAATTGATGATATTGAATATAATTTTTCTATGGGCTTTCAAGGCATTAATCAATTGCCGGTAGAGGCAAAGTTTGGAGTCTATACTGCTTATATTTATTACAAAAAACTTTTAAACAAACTTAAACTCACACCTTCTTCCAAAATAAAAAATGCCAGAATAAGAGTCAACAATTACCAAAAAATGAGTTTACTTGCAAAAAGTTATGTCAACTACAGATTAAATTTACTTTAGAAATGGGAATCATACTTTGGATAGCACTATTTATAGGAACATTTTTCTTTATGGAATTTATGGCGTGGTTTACTCACAAATTTATTATGCACGGGTTTTTATGGAGCCTCCACAAAGACCATCACAAAAAAGACCATGAAAGCTGGTGGGAACGCAATGACTTTTTCTTCCTATTTTATGCCGCTGTAAGTATCGGTTTTTTTATAGCCTGGAAAAACTATGATTTTTGGTATGGATTGCCCATTGGTTTAGGAATTTTCGCCTATGGATTGACCTATTTTTTTGTGCACGATATTTTTATTCACCAACGGTTTAAGCTCTTTAG
>NZ_CAXBAN010000459.1:0-1732 GCF_963973675.1 uncultured Planktosalinus sp.
CAATTGGGATTAAATTTAAAATCAATTCTTTATTTTGCCTTTCTAACAAAACAGTTGAAGAAAGCAGCAGTATATGGCAAAGATATTAAACATTCAGCAGGTAACGAAGTCCTTTCAGGGAGCTACTAAAAAAATAACAGTACTTAACAATATTTCATTTGATATTGAAACAGGTGACACCTTTTCAATTGTAGGTCCCTCAGGAAGTGGGAAGACAACCTTGCTAGGGCTGTGCGCGGGCTTGGACAGACCAGACAGTGGTTCAATCATCTTGTGTGGTGAAGATATCAGCAACATGAATGAAGATGAACGCGCCGTATTAAGAAATCAAAAAGTGGGATTTGTATTTCAAGACTTTCAGCTTCTGCCAACATTAACAGCACTTGAAAATGTAGCCGTTCCACTGGAACTGCAAGGAGCAAAAAATGCCAAATCAAGGGCGATGGAATTACTGGATAAAGTGGGATTGGCCGACAGGTTTGATCACTATCCCTCTCAACTCTCAGGAGGTGAACAACAACGGGTGGCTGTCGCCAGGGCTTTTTCAAACAATCCTGATATTCTTTTTGCCGATGAGCCCACAGGAAACCTCGATGCAGATACCGGTGAAAGAGTGGTGGAGTTACTTTTTAACCTGAATAAAGAGCTTGGAACGACACTGGTGATCGTGACCCACGACCTGGAACTGGCTCAAAAAACTCAAAAAATCCTCAAATTAAAAGGAGGAACCATTGTTGCACAGGAAATCGGAAAGCAATGGTAAATAGAAAGTCTACTTCTAAAGCAGGATTAAACTGGTTGTTTTCCATGGCATTGCGTGACGGTAAAGCAAGTAGTAAACGCCTGGTGTTGTTTATGGCATCCATTGTATTAGGTATTGCCGCCGTAGTAGCTATCCAGTCTTTCGGCGAAAGCCTGAAAGACAATATCGCATTGCAATCAAAATCGTTGATGGGAGCCGACTTTAAAATTGATGCCAATCAGGAACCCAACCAAACCGTGATATCCATTATGGATTCACTGGGCGGCGCTAATGCTCGTGAAATTAATTTTGCCTCCATGGCTTCTTTTTCCTCTACAAAAGCCACAAAACTAGTGCAAGTGAGGGGCATTGAAGGAGGGTTTCCATTTTATGGCGAAATGGAAACAATCCCGAAAGAAGCCGCCCTAACTTATCAAAAAATAAAAGGGGCAATACTGGACGCTACCGTTATGCTGCAATTGGGGATTAAGGTAGGCGACAGTATAAAGCTTGGAGATATTTCGATGCCTGTTACGGGACAGTTGAAATCCGTTCCCGGAAGCAATGCCGTGTTTAGCTCAGTAGCACCAACCGTGATTATTCCATTTGAACTGATTGAAAAAACCGGGCTCATACAAATGGGAAGCAGAATAAGGTATGAATATTATTTTTTGGCAGATGAAAACACCAACCTGAAACTCCTGGATGAACAACTGGAACCAAAACTCGATTTGGAAAATGCAGACTTAGATACCCACACTGCAACCAGTCAGCGTCTTGGAAGTCGATTTGATAACTTCGGTAAGTTTTTGAACCTGGTTGCATTTATTGCGTTGTTACTGGGGTGTGTGGGCATAGTAAGTGCCATTCATATATACATCAAAGAAAAACTCAAAGCTGTAGCCATCCTCAAATGTCTGGGTGCTACCAAAAGACAAACTTTTCTGATTTTTTTAATACAAATTGGAGTACTTGGATTGATTGGGGGTC
>NZ_CAXBAN010000460.1:0-1714 GCF_963973675.1 uncultured Planktosalinus sp.
TTTTTATATGCTCTTCTATTGTATCCTTCATATCTGCAATTAACTACATATAAAAAAAAATATCGGTACGCTTTGAAGTACCATTTATTTGTTTTATATTTGATCAGTATTTATATTTTAAATACTTTTTATTATTTATTTTTGCGTTTACTTCTTAAAGCAAAACATTAGAAGCATTCGCTTTGAATCTCGGATTGAAAACTGGTAATTTTTAGGAAACGAGATGATAAGCAGGGATGCTCACGACCCGGGCGTGAGTACTCACTTATCGTTTCCAAGGTATACCAGTACCCCAATCCGTTAAGTAGAGGCTTGCGCCTATTTTTTTGACCAAAACCATAGGTATACTCTCATTAATATTCTTAGCACACTTCACTGTTTTGAAAGGGTTTCGCAATAAATTATTGTTTAACCTTATACTGCATTAAGCCTATGACAAAACCACTCTAAGCTTGTTTTAATTAGCTAAGCACTCCACAACGGCTCTCCCCATCACCTTCTCATAGGTTGGTCAAGCCACGCCCCTTGTAAAAAATCATTTAGCCATGAGACAAGGGGCAACGGGGTGCAAAAGGCAAAGACGTCAATCAAAGTACGTCATTGCGCTTTGTCCTCCGTAACTAGCGATAGCTGTGAAGGAGGAAAGCAATCTCGTCAAGCTTGCAAAAACGAAATAAAGACCTCCTCCACCATTCCAAAGTCAGAGAAGGCCTCAAACTAATTTATTAACCCCCTTACTTGGCAAGACTCTTCTAAATTCCACTTTGGAGGCTGAGCCGCTCTCTAAGCGAGCCTGCCCTGAGCGGGGTCGAAGGGTCGAAGCCGGGTGAGGACATAACCAAAAATATGAAAAACAAATACCAACTCAAACAAATGAGGCACCTAATCACAACCTGCCTCCTCATGTTGCCCCTCACTTTTTCTCTTTTAGCCCAAACACCTTCCACATTGAAGGTGCAAGGGCAAATCAATGACGGTACCTCACCCACACCCGGGGCAACAGTTCTCATAAAAGGAGAACAAAGGGGTACCGTCTCTGATTTTAATGGGGAATACAAAATATCTGCACAACCCACAGACACGCTTGTAATAAGCTATATCGGCTACGCCATAGTGGAAGAACCCGTCAATAACCGCTCATTGATCAACATCACCTTGCAGGAAGATGCTACTACATTAAAGGAAGTAGTAATCAATGCGGGGTACTATAACACAACAGAAAAAGAGCGAACAGGCAGTATTTCAAGGGTAACAGCAAGTGAAATAGAAAGACAGCCCATTACAAACCCATTGGAAGCACTACAGGGTAGAATGTCCGGTGTAAATATTACACAAAACTCTGGATTGGCCGGAGGCAGCTTTTCAATTAATATTAGGGGTAGAAACAGTATTAGAGCTGATGGAAATGAGCCATTATATGTAATTGATGGTGTGCCATACCTGTCACAATCTTTGGGGGATATTCAAGTATCCAATGTTTTGGGCACGTTGCCTTCAAGCCCACTCAACCACATAAACCCGTCGGATATTGAAAGTGTTGAAATACTTAAAGACGCAGATGCTACAGCCATTTACGGTTCTCGGGGTGCAAACGGTGTGGTCTTGATTACAACCAAAAAAGCAAAAGTGGATGGATCTTCATTCAAATTAAACATCAATTCAGGCTTTGGCCAAATCACACGAACAATGAAATTGATGAACACTGAGCAGTACA
>NZ_CAXBAN010000461.1:0-1711 GCF_963973675.1 uncultured Planktosalinus sp.
TCTGAAGAAAAGCATAAACACGCAGCTTCAGTAGCCCATCTTTCTATATTACTCTACAAAAATTGTGAACGATTAGAACAATCCGTTCCCAATGGAAAGGAGTTTATCAGGATGTTGCGAAAAGAATTAAAAGGGTTTAGAAAAATGCAGCGACAATGGCACTTATCACTTTAGTTTGAAACCACTTTTAATCCTACAACCGAGGCCACTAGCGTAAATAGAAAAAACAGCCTCCAGAAAGACATCGGTTCTTTAAAAAACAAAAGTCCTACAATTACTGTTCCGGCCGCACCAATGCCGGTCCAAACTCCATAAGCAGTACCAATTGGAATGACCTGAATGGCTTTATAAAGCAATAGCATACTTATACTTAAACAAAATATAAACCCGGCCAGCCAAAGTAATTGTGGCGTGCCGGTCAGCAGTTTTGCTTTGCCTAAACAAAAGGCAAAACCAACCTCAAACAGACCAGCGATGATTAGCAATATCCAATGCATAGTTTAGATTATAGGTTAAACTTGAATACAAAAATAGTTTTCACTACCTATATTGAAATAGGAAATCCGCACAGCACAAAATTTACCGGGAAGGCTGTTGACTTACATATTACGTCTGTATTGCCCTCCAACTTCAAATAATGCTGTTGTAATTTGACCCAAAGAACACACTTTGGTGGCTTCCATCAATTCCTCAAAGATATTGTCATTTTTAATGGCTGCTTCTTTCACTTTATTTAATGCAGCTTCAGCCCTGTCTTCATAGGTTTGATGAAGACTCTTTAAAGTTTGTATCTGAAACTCTTTCTCTTCTTCAGTGGCACGAATTACCTCTGCCGGAATAATGGTTGGTGATCCTTTTGAACTCAAAAATGTATTTACACCGATAATCGGGAACTCACCGGTGTGCTTTAAGGTTTCGTAATAAAGACTTTCTTCCTGAATTTTACTGCGCTGATACATGGTTTCCATCGCACCTAATACGCCACCTCTTTCTGTGATGCGATCAAACTCCAGTAAAACAGCTTCTTCTACAAGATCTGTCAATTCTTCAATAATAAACGCCCCCTGAATTGGGTTTTCATTTTTT
This sequence comes from uncultured Planktosalinus sp., assembly GCF_963973675.1. Taxonomy (NCBI): domain Bacteria; kingdom Pseudomonadati; phylum Bacteroidota; class Flavobacteriia; order Flavobacteriales; family Flavobacteriaceae; genus Planktosalinus; species uncultured Planktosalinus sp. The sequence goes on from NZ_CAXBAN010000461.1 coordinate 1,087, forward strand.
GCCAGGCCAAGTTCCTTGTTGATGATTAACTGAATAGCCATTGCCCTCCTCACAGAACCCTCTGTGGGAGTTGTGATTGCTTCATCATAAGCATTGGTGTGCAACGAATTACAATTGTCATAAATTGCATACAAAGCCTGGAGTGTAGTTCTTATATCGTTAAAATCAATTTCCTGAGCGTGTAATGACCTTCCGGAAGTTTGAATATGGTATTTTAGCATCTGAGCTCGTGGATTGGCACCATATTTCTCCTTAAGTGCTTTAGACCAGATGCGTCTTGCAACACGGCCAATTACTGCATACTCCGGGTCAATTCCATTGGAAAAAAAGAATGAAAGGTTGGGTCCAAAATCATTGATATCCATTCCTCTGCTCAAGTAGTATTCCACGTAAGTAAACCCGTTGGATAAAGTCAATGCTAGTTGTGTTATAGGATTAGCGCCGGCTTCGGCAATGTGATAACCTGAAATTGATACTGAATAAAAATTACGTACTTTTTCTTCAATAAAATATTCCTGTACGTCGCCCATTAAGCGAAGTGCAAATTCCGTTGAGAAAATACAGGTATTTTGTGCCTGGTCTTCTTTTAAAATATCCGCCTGAACAGTACCTCGTACTTGCGACA
>NZ_CAXBAN010000462.1:0-1709 GCF_963973675.1 uncultured Planktosalinus sp.
TTACAATGCTGTTGTATTGATGAAAATCATAAACCGACCATGGTGGTATACGATTTTGTTGTTTATTCCAATCATCAACCTAATCATGTTCCCGGTGGTTTGGGTTGAAACCCTTCGAAGCTTTGGTAAAAACAGTACAACCGATACCGTTTTAGGCATTATTACACTTGGTTTATACATCGCCTATGTAAATTACACACAAGATGTTACTTATATTCAGGATAGAGACCTTAAACCAAAAAGTGGATCGGGAGAATGGGTAAGCTCCATACTTTTTGCAGTTGTGGTTGCAACCATTGTGCACACCTATTTTATTCAACCATTTACAATCCCCACTTCCTCCCTGGAAAAAACTTTGCTGGTGGGTGACTTTTTGTTCGTAAGCAAAATGCATTACGGAGCGCGGACACCAATGACAGCAGTGTCCTTCCCTATGGTTCATGATACCATTCCGGTTGCTAAAATAAAATCGTATACTAATAAGCCACAAATACCCTACTTCCGTTTTCCTGCATTTCAGGAAATTAAACGCAATGACATTGTGGTCTTTAACTGGCCAACAGATACGGTTCCCTACTTCTTTTATCAAGGCCCGGAAACTTACGACAAACCCATTGATAAGAAATCAAACTATGTAAAAAGAGCCGTTGGAGTTCCGGGCGACTCCCTTGAGATCAAGAATGGATATGTCTACATCAACGGAAAACAAAATGAGCTACCCGATCGTGCCCGTTTGCAGTTTGCCTATGCATTCACCACCAAAGAACCACTCAGAAACATCCAGTTCTTAAGAGACCGCTATGACATTACTGAGATATACCCCATGAGCAACGACTACAAAACGTTCAGGGCCAATGCCACAGAAGCCGGTATTGAAATGTTAAAAAACAACCCGAATATTGACCAGATCATCCCGCTTTCAGCAAAACCGGGTGAAGCAAACCCTTCAATATTTCCACAACATCCCGCATACAAATGGAATACCTCTCATTTTGGACCTATTTACATTCCTAAAGCCGGTGCTACTGTTGAAATCACACCGGAAAGCATCCCGTTTTACAAACGCATCATTGAAGTTTATGAAGGAGAAGAAATGGGAGTGGAACAAAAAGTAAGCGTTCAGGGTAACAGGGTGCTTTTAAACGGCTCCCCCCTTTCTGAATATACTTTTAAACAGGACTATTACTGGATGATGGGTGACAACCGAAACAACTCAGAAGATGCACGAATGTGGGGCTATGTGCCTCACAACCATGTAGTGGGCAAACCTGTATTCATCTGGATGAGCTGGGACTCAAATGGAAAAGGATTTGATAAAATTCGCTGGGAACGTATGTTTACTACGGTGGGTGGTGACGGCGAACCGGTATCTTATTTTAGATACTTCCTGATTGTATTGGCGGGTTGGTTCATTTTTGATTTCATCAGAAAACGTAAAAAAAAGAATGAATCCGGATTGTAACAATTAGCTGTATCTAAGTATAAAAAAGGCTACTTAGTTGACGCGTGTCCATTGATTTGACAGGAATAATGAATAGTTTTCACCATCGGTGGCGATGTAAAAGTATTCCTCAAATTGATTTTGATTCAATCGTTCCAATCTAAGCTTTGCTTTCCATTTACCCGGGTTGTTTTCAATTTCTCGCGTTATAAATACAAAAGAGCTGTCTGTAGATGCAGAAGAATCCAATTCATAAATGTTTGTAAAT
>NZ_CAXBAN010000463.1:0-1700 GCF_963973675.1 uncultured Planktosalinus sp.
TGGAACGGGAACTACAGCAATTCAATCAATCACAACAATTGCATCTATATTGAGTTTAGTAACAACTACAATAATTTTATTTAGCAGACTTTAAATTAATGAATGAAGAATTTGAAATAGACCAACTTCAAACCAACTTTGATTTTAAAGGCTTTTTAATGAAGCTTATATCTTATTGGCCCTTATTTTTGGTCTCACTGGTTATTGCTTTTAGTATTGCATATTACATCAATGTTAGAAAACTTCCTGTTTACCAAATGAGTAATATGATTTCTATTAAGGACGATCAAAACCCTTTTTTTACAACCAATACAAGTTTGACATTTAATTGGGGTGGAACCACCGATAAGGTGAACACAGCCATGGTAACTTTAAAAACCAGATCGCACAACGAAAAAGTAGTAGAACATCTTCAATACTATTTAAATTACTTAAAAGAAGGAGATTACCAGCTTGAAAATGCCTATGCTCAAACTCCATTTATAGTTGAAGTCGATACATCTAAATATCAAATTTTAAACACTTTAATTAGTATAACGGCTCTTGATAAGAGTAGTTATTTACTCAAAACAACTTTTGAAGAGAGAATTTATCCAACTCAAAACTATAATACAAAAGAAAAAGGGTCAATTGCGATGCCAGCAGAAGAATTTGAAAGAACTTTTCAGTTTGGTCAAAAATTAGATTTACCTTTTTTCTCTGGAACAATAGAAAGGTCTGAAAAAGGTCTACAAACCGGAAAGACCTATTTTTTCAGATTTCAAAATTTTGACGGTGTTGTGGCAAGATACCGTAACATCAATATTCAACCTGAATCTCAGGGAGCATCTGTACTGAATTTGAGGTTAACTGGAAACAATAAAGCAGAACTTGTTGATTATTTAAACGCTACAGTTCAAATTTTAGGTGAAGATGTTTTAGAGCGTAAAAACCTTTTCGCTACAAGGACTATTCGTTTTATTGACAGTACGTTAGCTATAAAATCCGGAGAACTTTCTGAAGTTCAGAATGAATTGGAAGCATTTAGAAATGCTTCATCTGTTTATGATTTAAGTTCAGAGGGACAGGAATTAAGCAGTAAATTAACAACTTTAGATTCAAGAAAGTCAGTTATAGAGCAGCAAATTGATTACTATAACACACTCGAAGATTATTTAGTTAGCAGGACAGATTATAGCAATGTGCCAGCCCCGTCAGTAGCCGGAATTACAGAAGCAAGTATTGTAAGTGGTGTAAGTAGGATCATAACTCTAGCAGAGGAAAGAAATAAATTACAGTATTCTTTTAAAGAGGGAGCTCCGGTGTTTGCAGATATAGACAGGCAAATTAATGCTGTTAAAGCTGTTTTACTTGAAAACATTAATTCTTCAATGGTTTTGAAGAATAAAGAAATTAATGAGATTAACACTGAAATTTCTAAAGCTGAATCTGAAATTAGAAGGCTACCAAAAGAACAACAACAATTATTGAGTATTCAAAGGAGATATGATTTAAGCAGTCAGGCCTATAATTTGTTTTTGGCAAAAAGAAGTGAAGCAGGCCTGGTAAAAGCAGCTAATGTAAGCGATGTTTTGGTTATTGACCCTGCAAAAGATATAGGTGGTGGTCAAGTTGGACCAAACAACCAACTTAACTATATTATGGCTGCTGTTTTTGGTACATTCATACCTTTTGTGTTCGTTTTTTTAATTGTCTTTTTT
>NZ_CAXBAN010000464.1:0-1689 GCF_963973675.1 uncultured Planktosalinus sp.
TATGTGAATGCCATAGGGCTCCAACTTATTGAGTTTTAATTGTTGTGCTTCAGAAAGTTGTTTAATACTGTCTTTTTTATTTGCTAAAAAGTCTTTGAAGTAAAAAGTAGTGTCTAATTTGTCGTCTGAAGTAAGGCTATCACTTCCTTCTTTCATCGATGAAACCATTTTGATTACATCTGAGGCATCCATTTTTATGACCATCTGCCCACTTCCATCCTTATTTATAACTAAAGATTCTGAAAATTCACAAGAGGTAAGCACCAATAAAAATACTGCTATTCCAACATAAGTTGTAGCTCTCATAAAGATTAGTTTTTAGGGTTATTTAAAATAATCAAAGCTGCAATTACTCCAGGAATCCATCCTAAAAAAGTGAGAATTAATACAATAATAATGGAGCCACAACCTTTATCAATCACTGATAGGGGTGGAAAAATAATTGCTAAAATAACTCTCCATATACTCATATTCAATAAAAAATAAAAATATTCTAATCTAAGCTAATATCAAAAATAGAATTTATAACTGATTATTAGAATACTTAACGTACGAAATGTTACAAATATTTTTGACAAAAACGTATCTTTGCCCCTTCAAAATCAGAATAGAATATGCAACTTTCAGAACAAGAATTAGTACGCAGAGAAAAGCTTTCTCAATTAAGAGCCTTAAATATTGACCCCTATCCGGCTGCATTATTTCCGGTAAACAATACTTCAAAAGAAATAAAACAAAATTTTGAAGAAGGAAAAAAGGTAATTATCGCCGGAAGACTCATGTCAAGACGCATACAGGGAAAAGCTTCTTTTGCAGAAGTTCAGGACTCTAAAGGACGCATTCAAGTATATTTCAACCGAGACGAAATTTGCCCGGGTGATGACAAAACACTTTACAATGATGTCTATAAAAAATTATTGGATATTGGTGACTTTATTGGTATTGAAGGAGAACTATTTAACACACAAGTAGGTGAAAAAACCGTATTGGTTAAAAACTTTACATTATTGAGTAAATCATTAAAGCCACTTCCACTTCCTAAAACTGATAGTGAGGGAAATACATATGATGAATTCAATGATCCAGAAATGAGATACCGACAACGTTATGCAGATCTGGTAGTTAACCCTCAAGTTAAAGACGTATTTGTAAAGCGCACCAAACTTTTTAATGCTATGCGCAGCTTTTTCAATGAACGCAACTATTTTGAAGTAGAAACACCTATTTTACAACCAATACCCGGTGGTGCTGCCGCTAAACCCTTTGTTACCCATCACAATGCCCTTGACATACCTTTATACCTAAGAATTGCCAATGAGTTGTATCTTAAAAGACTCATTGTTGGAGGGTTTGACGGGGTGTATGAGTTTTCTAAAAATTTTCGAAATGAAGGAATGGACCGCACACACAATCCAGAATTTACGGCCATGGAAATCTATGTAGCTTATAAAGATTACAACTGGATGATGGATTTTACAGAGCAATTACTAGAATATTGTGCCAATGCTGTAAACGGCACCACTAAAGCGACCTACACCACACACGAGATTGACTTTAAAGCTCCTTATCCCCGTGTTACCATGACCGATGCCATCAAAAAATTTACCGGTTTTGATATCAGCGGTAAAACCGAAGAAGAACTTCGTGAAGCTGCAATAAATATGGGAGTTGAAGTTGATAAAACCATGG
>NZ_CAXBAN010000465.1:0-1679 GCF_963973675.1 uncultured Planktosalinus sp.
TTTCAATTTTTGATAATTTCACTTTAGCAGTAATGAATGATTGTATAACAATCACACCCCAAATCAATCAAGTTTAGTTTGAAATTGCAAAGGAATAATTCAAAAACAAGCCCTTTGATTAAATCACAAACAGAATTAACTTTTAATCTCTTGACCCTAGTGTTAACAAACAAACTTCAAAAATTGAAAATCTCGTGGGGATTGTAGTTGTTTCTCTGAGTGATTTAAGTAATTCAAATTTCCAATTTGAAAAGCTGTTTTTAAACTAACCTTACAAAGCTTTAACAAGTTAATTGATGCAAATAACTTGTGTGAAAAACTTATAAAAAAATTTATAATTACTTATTTTTATTATTTAAAATAACAATTCTGTATCAACACTAAAAGATTGTAAAAAGGAAATACTTGAATGAATATCTTTAGCCAAAACCCTATCTACTTTAATAAAAGAAACATTCGTTTTATAACTTTCTAAAAATACATCCAAGAAAGGTGACGTTTTTTTTGGCGCCCGATAACTAATCGCTTGCGAAGCATTTAACAACTCTATTGCTAAAATTGTCTCTAAATTATCAATTATCTTAAGACACTTTGTTGCTGCATTCGCTCCCATACTCACGTGATCTTCCTGCCCATTAGAAGATACAATAGAATCAACACTTGCTGGGGTTGAAAGTTGCTTATTTTGGCTTACAATTGATGCTGCGGTATATTGCGGTATCATTAATCCGGAATTCAATCCGGGATTGTCAACTAAAAAATTAGGCAAATTACGTGTACCTGAAATCAACTGATAAGTTCTTCTTTCTGAAATACTACCAAGTTCTGACATTGCAATTGCTAAAAAATCAAACGCTAAAGCTAATGGTTGACCATGAAAGTTTCCCCCTGAAATAATTTTATCTTCTTCAATGAAAATATTGGGGTTGTCAGTAACTGAATTAATTTCTGTTTTAAAAGTTCTCCTGACAAATTCAAGAGTATCTTTTGTGGCTCCATGCACTTGTGGTATGCATCTGAAAGAATAAGGGTCCTGAACATTTTGCTTCTCACTTTGCCCTATTTCACTTCCTTCCAAAAAACCCCGAATATTTTCAGCAGTTTTAATTTGACCACCGTGAGGCCTTACTTCATGAACTAATGGGTCAAATGGTGACATATTACAATCAAAAGCATCAATAGAAATAGCCCCGATTAAATCAGCTAAATATGAAAGTTTAAAACTTTTTAGCAATGCATAAACTCCATGCGCACTCATAAACTGAGTACCGTTTAAAAGAGCCAATCCTTCTTTTGCTTTAAGTAAAATTGGTTCCCAGTTGAATTCATTAAGAACTTTTTCAGTCTCAGTAATTTTTCCATTAAAATAAACCTCCCCTAACCCAATCAATGGAAGTGATAAATGGGCCAAAGGTGCCAAATCACCAGACGCACCTAAACTACCTTGACAATAGACTACCGGTAAAATATCATTGTTATAAAAATCTATAAGTCTTTCAACAGTTATTAGCTGAACACCACTATTCCCATAGCTTAAAGATTGAACTTTTAAAAGCAGCATTAACTTAACTATATCCTTTGAGACAAATTCTCCCGTACCACACGCATGAGATTTTACTAAATTACTTTGTAAAGTTGACAAATCTTCAGAAGAAATCTTTATGTCACAAAGTGAGCCA
>NZ_CAXBAN010000466.1:0-1672 GCF_963973675.1 uncultured Planktosalinus sp.
TTAAAAAAAATAGGAAAATGCTTGTTGTCTTGGCAACCCTTCAAGGGTTTTGAACCCTTGAAGGGTTTTTGATTTTGCTCCAGGATTTTCTATTTTTTTTAATACTACTTCAGCCACTTCTGATTCTCTTTTTATCCTCACCAAAAAATGAAAATGATTGGGCATTAAGCAATAGCAAAATGTATCGGCAATTGGAGCGATATAATTATCGTATTTTTTGAGGAAGTACCGGTAATTATCATCAGATAAAAACAATTGTTCGTTACCGTTGGCCCGATTGTAAATGTGATAGGTGCTTTCAGGTTCCAGAATGGCTTTGTTGTCTTTCATTTTTTTTACGTAAAATTCTTCAAGGGTTTGGATCTCTTAAAAGATTGTATTATTCTGTGGTACTAAATATAAAGAAAAAAAACATCAACCTTTGAAAGGTGTTAAACCCTTCAAAGGTTGAGGCTTGATTCAAAAGCTCCTAAACCCCTTCAAGGGTGTAAAATATTCTTTATCTTTGTTAAACCTTCAAGGTTTTAAAACCTTGAAGGTTTACGAAAATAAAACTCATGAAAAAAAGCATTCTTTTTTTATCTTTACTGGTTTCACAAGTGTTTTTCGCACAGGTGGAAGACGCCTGGGTCATTTTTGTTGATAAGGAAAATGTACAACAATCCATAAACAACCCCCTTACCATCCTTACGCAGGAAGCGATTGACCGAAAGACCTTGCATAACATCCCTATTGATGAACGCGATGTACCGGTTAACGAAAACTACATCACCCAACTCAAAAATCAAACGGGAATTTCAGTACTTGCCAAATCCAAGTGGATGAATTGTGCCTTTGTAAGAGGTTCGCAAGCACAAATTGATGCACTCCTTGATCTATCCTTTGTTTTGGACATAGAGTATGCAGACAAATCCCTCAATTTTGTACCCGGTCTTACCCCTGTGGAAGATAAATTTGCTTTTGAAAACAGCACTAAAAATTTCGAATATGGAGCAGCAGCCAATCAAATCGAAATGCTCTCAGGTGACTTTCTCCATTCTGAAGGGTTTACTGGTACAGGGATGCGTATTGCCATTCTCGACAGTGGTTTTGAAGGGGTAGACACCCAACAAGGGTTTTCATATATCAGGGATGACGGAAGAATTCTGGGCGTCTATGACTTTGTAAACAGAACCACATCTTATGGCAGTCACACACATGGCACCCGTGTTTTAAGTACGATGGGTGGAATACTTGAAAATGATTTTGCCGGAACAGCACCCGATGCCTCTTATTACTTATTCATTACAGAAGATGTTTCATCAGAAACCCCTGTTGAAGAAGCTTACTGGGTTGAAGCTCTGGAACGAGCCGACAGCCTGGGGGTCCATGTCGTTAACACCTCATTGGGATACAGGGAGTATGACAACCCGGCCTATTCACATTCCTATGAAGACTTAGACGGCCAAACCACTTTTGGTGCCCGTGGAGCCAATCACGGTTTTGACAAAGGACTCCTCCTGGTAACATCCGCCGGTAACAGTGGGAATGGAAGCTTTCCTTGGGTAGGAACTCCGGGTGATTCTTCCGGTATGCTCACGATTGGTGCTGTTGATGAAGATGAAAATGCTGCCGGTTTTAGCTCACAGGGACCCACAGTTGACGGACGAATCAAACCCGATGTCGTGGCACA
>NZ_CAXBAN010000467.1:0-1668 GCF_963973675.1 uncultured Planktosalinus sp.
CATAGTAAGGTCTGTCTACCATAGTATTTTGTTTTGGCAAATATAAGAATAAATAAAGACCTTTTTATCTTAATAAGATATTTTATTGCTACCTTTATAGTCAATCTAAGTTGAAAACAAAATCTAAGAAAGCCAGATAGTATTTAATCTTAAGGGGTCCAATCATAGGATTAGAAATCGTGAGGGTAGAGTACATCCTGATTACATAAAATGATAAACCTTTTAAGTAGAAGTATCTGCAACCAGTTCAATTAAATAAAAACAATAAGTATGGATGATGTACACTTACATTTAGCTTTAAACCATTTTCCGGTGATAGGTTTGGTTATTGGAATATTAGTGTTGTTAGTTGGTTTTTTATTGAGAAAAGATCAGGTAAAGGCAACTGCATTAGGAATTTTTATTTTTAGCGCATTGATGGCAATCGCTGCAAATTATACCGGTGAAGGGGCAGAAGACCTTGTGGAAACTATGCCCGGAATCAGCGAACAATACATTGAAACGCACGAAGACAAAGCGGAGGTGTTTTTGACATTGATACTTGTTTTGGGAGGTGTTTCATTAGTCACCTTATTTTTGGCCGTCAAAAAAATCAAATGGGCGGTGTATGGGTATATTTTGGTAGTGTTGCTTGCATTAGCGACTGCTTTTGCTGCCAAAGAGGTAGGAACCAGTGGTGGTGAAATCAGACATTCCGAAATTCGCGCGGATGGAACGGTAAGTAACTCCGTTCCTGAAGAGAATGTCAAAACGGATGATGATTAAAGATGTTATACTTTAAGCACGGTGTCTCCGGTTTCCAATTGCTCAGAAAGTGATTTAAGCGACGTGGTTTCCAGCATAGCAATGATTTGTGTCCGTATGGGTTTAAACGTGTGGTGAATGGGGCAAGGGGCTTCTTCATTACAAGTCTTCAATCCGAGGCCGCAATCTGTAAAAAGGGATTCACCGTCGATAGCGATTACCAAATCTTTTAGTTTGATCCGTTCCAGATCCTTTTCAGGGATAGAAAACCCCCCATTGGGTCCTTTGTTTGATTGCACCAAATTGCTTTTGGCGAGTTGCTGAAGGATTTTGGCGGTAAAAGGGACGGGTGAACCGATGGCTTTGGCAATTTCAGGCAAGACCATGCGGGTGCCTTGCGGCGATTGTGCAGCGATGCATAAAATGGCGCGGATGCCATATTCACAAGCTTTTGAAAACATAGTACAAACGTACGAAAAAAAGTGAATAGTTGTGAGTGGTGAGTAAGTTGCAGTTTAAATGAACTCACCACTCACCTCTACCCACTATCTGCTACACAACAGCACATCCGCCACCGGCACAGGCAGCTTCGGCTTTGAGATCTGTGTCGTCCTCAAATTCCATTACATTGCGCAGGTCGATGCTGTGGAGTTTGGATTCCATAGTATTGAATTCCTCTTCCGAAATATCTGTAAAGGGTGCCTGCTGATAGTTTCCATTGTCAAAAGGCAGTACACTCAGTCCGTTGTAGGAGGATTTATTGTGCCACATCCATTCGCCCACTCTGCCCCATTCATCGGGTTTGATGGAAACGGTGGCTGAGACATTGTTGTCGTTTTCTCCATATCGGTAGCCTTTTTTGATCCATTGTTCATTGAAATTTGCGATGCGTTTCAATAAGTCCATAGTGTCTTCGTGGCGGGT
>NZ_CAXBAN010000468.1:0-1664 GCF_963973675.1 uncultured Planktosalinus sp.
GCAATCTGTCCCATGCACCTTTAGTTGGGAAGGGTCCCGGAGCAATAGCGTGATGACGGATGCCATATTTTGCCCATTCAACAGCGAGGGAACGTGTCATTGCCAGCACACCGGCTTTTGCGGTCGCACTAGGAACGACAAAGGCAGAACCTGTCCAGGCATAGGTAGTTACAATATTGACAACGGTTTTATTGGTTTCTTTTTGGTCAATCCAATGTTTACCAAAAGCGAGGGTGCAGTTTTTACTTCCTTTTAAAACAATATCAATGATAGTGTCAAAAGCATTGGCAGACAATCGCTCTGTGGGCGAAATAAAGTTGCCTGCAGCATTATTGAGCAACACATCCACCTGTCCAAACTCTGCAACCGATGCTTTGACCATCGCTTCCACTTCATCGTAATTTCTGACATCGCAAGCCACTGAAAGCACTTTACCGCCGGTGGCTTCTTCCATCTCCTTAGCTGTGTTCTGAAGTTTTTCAAGATTACGGGAAGTAATTACCAGATTGGCACCCAATTCAAGAAAATAAGTCCCCATCGATTTACCGAGTCCGCTGCCGCCTCCGGTGACTACGATGGTTTTTCCTTTAAGTGCGTTGTCGCGAAGCATTTTTTGATTGTGGTTCATTGGGTTTAAATGTTTGTGGTTTATTGTTTGTGGTTAAAATGTTTGAAAACTGGCTACAATTTCATAAAAATAATCATTAATTATTTAGTTTAAGTAATTAACAAACTATCAAAGTTGTAAGTTACAATGTTGTTACTTTTTGATTCAAGTCAAACCTTAAAAGAATTTAATTATGCATCTTCAAGACTTTAAGACTTGAAATGAGAACGCTTTATTTGACTGAATCCATCAAAATCTGCAGCATCTCAATCGCAGCATCACTGATTCGGGTTCCGGGACCATAGACGGCCACAGCACCGGCATCAAAAAGAAACCGGTAATCCTGTTGCGGTATCACACCGCCCACTATGACCATAATGTCTTCCCGACCGTATTTTTTAAGTTCTTCTATCACCTGAGGCACCAGTGTTTTGTGACCAGCAGCTAGTGAGGAAATCCCCAGAATATGCACATCGTTTTCAACGGCTTGTTTGGCGGCTTCTTTAGGGGTTTGGAATAAGGGACCAATGTCTACATCAAAACCCACATCGGCATAGCCTGTTGCCACTACCTTGGCACCGCGATCGTGGCCGTCCTGGCCCATTTTGGCAATCATAATTCGAGGACGACGCCCTTCCAGTTCGGCGAACTCATTGGCCATTTCCCTTGCTTTTTCAAAGGAGGGGTCTTGTTTTATTTCTTTGCTATACACACCACTAAAGGATTTAATTTGTGCTTTATACCTGCCGAACGCGGTTTCAAGTGCATCACTGATTTCTCCCAGTGTGGCTCTTTCACGGGCAGCTTCCACCGCTAAAGCTAGTAAATTTCCGGCACCCGTGCGGGCACAATCAGTTAATTTTTTAAGCGTGGCAGTCACTTTTTCGGAATTTCTTACTGATTTGATTTTGTTTATACGTTCTATTTGTGACAAGCGTACTTTTTGATTGTCCACATCCAAAATTTGAAGCGGGTCTTCCTGTTCGAGACGGTATTTGTTGATTCCCACAATAATATCCTGACCGCTGTCTATGCGAGCTTGTTTTTTGGCGGCTGC
>NZ_CAXBAN010000469.1:0-1664 GCF_963973675.1 uncultured Planktosalinus sp.
ATTTTTTTTAATGAGGCGCGCATTGTTTTCATTGATTAATAAATCTACACAAATGGCGGTGTCATTGAGTATGGTAATGTTTCTTACAGTACCTACATTTACTCCGGCAAAGCGGACATTATTTCCTAGTTGCAGTCCGTTCACATTTTTAAAGACGGAACTAATTTTTACAGTATTACCAAACATATTTTTCTGATTGCCTAGAAAATAGACAGCAGCAACAAAAATAATAACGCCTGTAATAACAAAGACTCCTAATCTGATATTTTGAGATGTTGTACCCATATTTTTTTATTTAAAAAATGCCTTAATTTTATTGTCATCAGAACTTGAAAGTTCCTTAAAAGTTCCTTCAGCATAATTGATGCCGTCAAGTAAAAGAATAATTCTGTTTGAGACTACTCTGGCACAATCCACATCGTGCGTTATAATCAGAGATGAGGTTTTGTATTTTTCCTGAACGGTGTTCATCAATTCAATAATTTCTTTTGATGTAATAGGGTCAAGCCCTGTTGTGGGCTCGTCATATATGATAATTTTTGGTTTTAAAATTAATGCTCTGGCAAGAGCAATTCTGCGTTGCATACCGCCCGATAGTTCTGCCGGCATCAAATCAACTGTGTGTTTCAGGCCAACACTTTCCAGTGCTTCAAAAACCAGGGATTCCATCTCATCTGAAGAGAGTTTGCCGGTATGTCTTCTTAGTGGAAATTCCAGATTTTCCCTAACAGTCATTGAATCATACAACGCACTTCCCTGAAATAAGAAACCAATAGAGGTGCGCAATTCGTCCATTTCAGACTGACTTAAGGTTGAAATGTTTTGGTTCAGAATTTCAATTTTTCCTTTATCGGGTTTTAGCAATCCCACAAGGCATTTAATCAATACAGATTTTCCTGAACCCGATCGCCCCATCAAAACCAGATTTTCACCTTCATTTAAATGCAAACTAAATCCATTGAGCACTTTGTTTTCACCGAACGCTTTGTAAAGATTATCAATGAGCAAAACCTTGTTGCTCTCAGATTGACTTTTATTTGATTTGTTAGTTTTCATTTAATTGTAAAATAAATCTGAAACAAAGACCGCCACAAAATCGATTACAAATAATAGCATAGAGGTATAAACCACAGCTGAATTTGACGCTTTTCCCACACCTGCAGTTCCTTTTTTACTGTTATACCCTTTGTAACAACCCACCAGTCCTATGGCAAAACCAAAGAAAAAGGTTTTAATAGTTGCAGGGATTAAATCACTAAATTTTAAAGCTTCAAATACTTGATTGAAATACAATTGATAGGATACATCGTCTTTAATATTTTCTATCAATGCTGAACCCATCAAAGCAATGAAATCTCCAAAAATTACCAATAAGGGAATCATTAAGGTGGTTGCTGCAATTCTTGTTACAACCAAAAACTTAAACGGGTTGGTTCCTGAGACTTCCATGGCGTCAATTTGTTCAGTAACTCTCATAGAGCCTAATTCAGCCCCGATGCTGGAACCAATTCTACCGGCACAAATGAGAGCTATAATGACCGGTCCTATTTCCCTGACAATTGAAATGCTAATCATTGAAGGCATCCAGGCATCAGCGCCAAATTCCTCTAAAGTAGGCCTGGTTTGTAATGTAAAAACAACCCCCAGAATAAAACCGGTGACAG
>NZ_CAXBAN010000470.1:0-1650 GCF_963973675.1 uncultured Planktosalinus sp.
TAGAGCACCTGACTCATAATCAGGGGGTCCATGGTTCGAGCCCATGTGGGACCACTTTTTAATATTTTAAATCCTAATTTCTTTTTTTAAAATTGACAAATAACCTGGAATATTATATTTTCAGCTTATTTTATTTATATTTATCCTTCCTCACACTATTACAAAAGTAAGCAAATGTAAAAATTGATTTAAGCTAATTTCATTTTTGCTTAACGCTCAATTAAACAATTTTAGCTTAATTTTGTCGTTTTTCTTGATAATCATACTTTAAAATAATAATTTAGCAGAACCCTATTCAACTATGCGACCCCAAATCGTTAAAAACATATTACTAATAATTGTTGTTCACCTTTTTGTGTGCTTTACTTCAATTGCTCAACAAAAACCACCCCCACCACCGCAACCCGAGAGAACACCACCACCATTTCTGCCCTTAGACGATCACATTATTATTTTAATATTTTTAGGAGTTGTTTTGGGAGTATATTTGCTGATAAAATCAAAGAAAAGTTTATTCCAAATAAAGTCTTCTTAAGTATTTTCCCACAACATCAAACTCAAGGTTTACCTTGGAGTTTGGTTTTATTGTGTTAAAATTTGTGTTGTTATAGGTATAAGGTATTATCGCCACACTAAAACTGTTTTTTGAAGAGTTTACAACTGTTAAGCTTACACCATTAACTGTTATAGAACCTTTTTCAATCGTTATGTTTCCGGGTTCTGAATTATATTCAAAAGTAAAATACCAACTTCCATTGGCCTCATTAATGTCTTTGCAAACTCCGGTTTGGTCAACATGTCCTTGCACTATGTGGCCGTCCAGCCTATCGCCTAATTTCAAAGACCTCTCTAAATTCAACAAGTCATTAACCTTGATTTCACCAATTGCCGATTTTTCCAAAGTTTCTTTAATAGCTACAACCTTATAAACATCATTGCTAATTCCTACAACAGTTAAACAAACTCCATTATGAGAAACACTTTGATCAATTTTTAATTCATTAGTGATTGCGCTTTTAACTTCAATTTCAAGATTGTCTCCTTTCTTGATAATAGAGACAACCCTGCCCATATCTTCAACGATTCCTGTAAACATATTCAGTTTATTTGGTTAAATTTGTACTTGATAAGTAAGTTGCAAAAATACTGCAAAAGCAAAAGCTTACCTAAAAAACTTATTTTAAAATCAGCATGGACAAACACGACAAAATAATAGTTGGAATTTCAATAGGAGATTTAAATGGTATAGGCCCTGAAATCGTTTTGAAAACATTTGAAGACCCAAGAATGCTCGACTTTTGTACCCCTGTGGTTTTTGCCTCTGTAAAAACCATGTCATTTGTTAAAAAGGCACTGAATATAAACGTAAGCTTTCAAGGAATAGACCATTTAAATAAAATAGTTTCCGGAAAGATTAATATTTTCAATGTATGGAAAGAACCTGTTGAAATATCATTTGGTGAAGAAAGCACAAAAATGGGTGAGTATGCTATTAAATCATTACAAGAAGCAGTTAAGGCACTAAAAACTGATAAGGTCGATGTTTTGGTGACAGCCCCCATAAATAAGCACACAGTACAATCAGAAAGCTTCAATTTTCCCGGTCACACAGATTTTTTAGCAAAGGAGTTGGGCGGAGAAAGCTTAATG
>NZ_CAXBAN010000471.1:0-1649 GCF_963973675.1 uncultured Planktosalinus sp.
AAAATTTAAAGCCTACCTGATCACGACCAAAGAAGCCTCAGAAGTTATCAAAAAAAATGCTGAAGAAGGGCAACTGAGCGTGTATGGTTTTGCAAGCGATCAATCTCCAAAAGCCTTGAAGGCTTTTCATTGGGCTCCATTTATGGGCCATTTAGTGCCTATTCATACAGGTGCTGAAGTTTTAGCAAAGCGTTTTGATATGAATGTTATTTTTTTGAAAGTAAAAAAAGTTAAAAGAGGGTTTTATCAGGCTACCTTTGAAGTTTTGTCGGAAAATGTAAAGGATGTCCCTGACTATCAAATATCAGATATGTTTATAAAACGTGTGGAACAACAAATACTTGAAGCTCCTGAATATTATCTTTGGACCCACAAAAGGTGGAAACATAAAAAAAACTAAAGATTTAACTTAAAGACCTTATTTCACTAATAAATCGTTCAGCCAACTCATCTGCTTCAGTCTGGCTTTTAGCCTCAGTATAAATTCTTATAATGGGTTCTGTATTTGACTTTCTTAAATGCACCCAGTTTTCAGGAAAATCGATTTTCATACCATCAATCGTTGTGATGTTTTCTAAAGCATAGTTTTCTTGAAGTTGCTGAAGGATACCATCTACATCGAGCCCGGGTGTGAGTTCAATTTTTTTCTTACTCATAAAATAAGAAGGATAAGAAGCTCTTAATTCACTCACCCTTAACTTTTGTTCTGCCAAATGGCTTAAAAATAATGCAACTCCTACCAGTGCGTCTCTCCCATAATGCGACTCAGGGTAAATAACACCTCCGTTTCCTTCACCTCCTATGATGGCTTGGGTTGCTTTCATTAGTTTAACAACATTAACTTCTCCTACCGCACTGGCTTGATAACTTCCACCATGTTTTTCGGTCACATCACGCACTGCTCTTGAGGAAGACATATTTGAAACAGTATTGCCCGGTGTATTTCTTAATACATAATCAGCACAAGCAACTAAAGTGTATTCTTCTCCAAACATTTCACCGTTTTCGGAAATCAGCGCTAAACGATCAACATCCGGATCAACTACAATTCCTAAATCAGCCTTTTCATCTACTACAAGTTTTGAAATTTCACCTAGATGTTCTTTGAGCGGTTCAGGATTGTGAGGAAATTCACCGTTTGGGGTGCAGTATAATTTTACTGTATGAACACCCAATCTATTCAATAGTAGCGGAATTGCAATACCTCCTGTTGAATTTACAGCATCAACCACTACTTTAAAGTTTGCTGCTTTAATAGCTTTTTTATTTACAAGTGATAAATCTAATACTTTATCTATATGAATATCAATATATGCATCATTTTTAGTGATTTCGCCAAGACAATCTACTTCAGAATAAAGAAATTGTTCTGAGTCGGCAATTTCAAGGATTTTTTTTCCTTCAGCATCGTCTAAAAACTCGCCCTTACTGTTAAGAAGCTTAAGTGCATTCCATTGCTTAGGGTTATGGCTCGCGGTTAAAATGATGCCTCCGTCAGCACGTTCTTCAGTTACAGCTATTTCTACAGTTGGAGTGGTCGAAAGTCCTAAATCAATGACATGAATGCCTAAACCAACAAGCGTTTGCATTACAAGTTCCTGAACCATCTCACCTGAAATTCTGGCATCACGTCCCACAACAACCCGATA
>NZ_CAXBAN010000472.1:0-1642 GCF_963973675.1 uncultured Planktosalinus sp.
TTTTTATTATCAGGAACAAATAGCAACGGCTCCTGTTAGAGGTCACTATAAATCAAAAAACCCAGTATATTCAAAACTTTTGGTGGTTGACAAGGAAAATCGAAAATCTAAGGCTGATGCTTCAAACGCCGGGATTAACTCATCGCAATACCCTTTGTTTTTATGTACAGATGTAGATTGTATTTTAAAACCCAATACAATTGTCAAGCTAGTTAAGCCTTTTATAGAGAGTAAAACAAAAGTTATCGCTACAGGAGCAGCAATTAGAAGTTCAAATTCATGTGAAGTTAACGAAGGCTTTTTATTAAAAGTACATTTTCCAAAAAAATGGTATCCCATGTTTCAAGAATTGGAATATGTACGTGCTTTTTTATTTGGAAGAATGGCCTGGAGCCAGTTAAATAGCCTAATACTGGTCTCAGGTGGCTTAGGAATGTTTAATAAGGAAATCGCAATTAAAGCAGGAGGTTATATGCATACATCTTTGGGTGAGGATATGGAGCTTATCATTAGAATGAGAAAAGTGATGTATGAAAGAAAAGAAAAGTTTAAAATTAAATACATTCCAGAATCATTGTGTTGGACTGAAGTCCCCCCAAACTTCAAAATATTAATGCGTCAACGTGTTCGTTGGGCCAGAGGATTGATTCAAACACTGACAATTCATAAAAACATGTTTTTCAATCCAAAATATGGCAGGACATCTTGGTTTTCATTGCCCTATTTTTTCTTCTTTGAATTTTTAGCTCCCATAATTGAAGCCTTTGGTTTGATTTTGATTGTTACAAGTTTAATTATGTCCTATTTTTATTCCGGCTTTATCAATTATGAGTTTTTTTTATGGTCAATGCTTTTTGTTTACTTGTTTTATATTAATATTACGATCATCTCTATTTTGCTGGATGAATTGCTTTACAAGAGTTATGCAAATATGAAAGAAGTTATAAAACTAGTAGGCATGGCGCTTATAGAGCCTTTGGTTTACCACCCGGTTATTGTAGTCGCGGCAATAAAAGGCTATTGGCAGTTTTTTACAAAAAAGGAAGCAACTTGGGGTGTGATGATTAGAAAAGGGTTCGTAGAAGTAAAAAAAAATAACAAAATATGAATATTTTAAAATATAATCAGTTCACATTTAAGAAATTTTCACTTTTTGTTTGTTTGATTATTTTTGGTGTTCAATTTTCCTTTGCCCAAAAAATAAACACAGATAGTTTATTACTACAGGCATATGAATCATTAAAGCAAAAAGAATATTCCAGAGCTTTAAAGCAAGCTCATTTGGGTAAAAAAACAAGTCCCGAGTATCTGGATTTTCAGGTTTTAATAGGTAGAGTCCATCAATTAACAAACCAACAAGATAGTGCACGAATTTATTTCAATAGGATTTTAGAAAAAAATACAGCTTATAAAGAGGCATTTACATATTTAATCAATTTAGAATTTGAGGAAGAAAATTTTGAAAATGCCGAAATAGTGTTAAGTAATGCAATTTCTGTTCATTCAGAAAACAAAGTCTTTCGTATAAAAAAACTTCAGTTTTATCAATTACAACAAGATTTTGAAAGTGAACGTGAATATTTAAAAGAACTGATACAAATTCTAAATTTACACGAGATAGATTGAGATATATAAGTCAGTC
>NZ_CAXBAN010000473.1:0-1630 GCF_963973675.1 uncultured Planktosalinus sp.
GACTGGTGGACTGGTTTACTGGTTTACTGGTTTACTGGTTTACTAGTTGACTAGTTGACTAGTTGACTAGTTGACTAGTCTACTAGTTTACTAATTTACTGGTGGACTGGTTTTTCGGGTTGGCGGGTATCATTTAGTCTTAAATCGAATTCTCTCACCGCTCAAGAACTAATACTTCGCCACGGTTCCTTTTTTGCTGGTTCTTAAAATAAATTCCCTTAAATCATCATTCGATTTTTTAAGGTCTTCGCGTCGCAGGTACATCATATGTCCGCTACGGTAGCCTTTAAAGTCCAGTCGGTCTTTTAATTTACCTCCGGGGTCCATTTGTCCCATACTGTATTTGGCGTGAAAATAAGTGGTGGCTCCGTCATAATAACCGCTTTGAAAGAGTACGTTCAAATACGGGTTTTGTGCCATCGCCTGTCGTAAATCGTCACGGGTGTTGTCATTTTCCATATCCCAGGGGCGCACATTGCCAAACATGTTGTATTTCACATCCGTTTTAAACTTCAAATCGGTTTGAAAATAATGATTAATGGCCGGCGTAAAAGAATGCAGCCATGAGGTAAGTTCGGCACTGTAATCAGGTGCAATTCCGGCTTCCTGCCGATCCATTCCCAAATAACGTGAATCCAGTCTTCCAATCGTGTTGCCGGTCTCATCCCGTAACAACCCTTTCCAGAAATAACTTGTGGGCACTACCAAGTTGTGTTGAAGGATTTCTTTTTCGGTCAAACCGGAATAAAAAGCCATTTTTTGAGCAATCGCTTTGCGTTCTGCATCCTCAATAAATCCGCCTTTGGCAATGGCAGGCATCAACTCATTGATGGTAAATTCTTCCACTTCCGGAAGGAGATCATACAAGTCTTTTTGTTGCAATTGAGGCGCCAATTGTTTATGATACCAAGCGGTCGCAGCAAAATATGGCAAGCTGAGTGCCTGAGCTTCCAGATTGTCACTACGCAAAATTTTATAATCGGCCGGTGAAACCATAATCACGCCATTAAGATACATCCACTGCCTGTTTTGTAGTTCCAGAGATAAACCCGCAACTCTAGTACCCCCATAGCTTTCCCCAATGAGGTATTTGGGTGAAAGCCAGCGGTTGTTCCGGGTTACAAAGGTGTTGAGCCATTCTGCCAGATACGTTATGTCTGCATTGATGCCAAAAAATGTCTTCCGGTCTACCCCTTCCCCATCTGGCGGAATCATTCTGGAATAACCTGTATTTACCGGATTGACATACACGACATCAGCTACATCCAGTATGGAATACGTATTGTCTTTAAACCCATAAGGCTGCACGGGATAGCCCTCATCGTCAATATTCAAAATACGCGGGCCTGTATAAGCCATGTGCATCCATACAGAACCGGAGCCGGGTCCGCCGTTAAAGGAAATCAACAATGGACGTTGTTCTTTATTTTGCACCGCGTTGCGCGTATAATAGGTATAATGCAGCGATGCAATCGGTTTGCCGGCTTCATCCCATACGGGCTGAGTACCGGTGGTTACGGTATAATTGATAGGAGTTCCATTGATGGTTACTTTGTCTTGTACAACCACTGCCGTATCAGCAGGAAGTATTCGGGTTTGTGAAAAGCCGGTTGCTCCGATTAAAAAAGTA
>NZ_CAXBAN010000474.1:0-1627 GCF_963973675.1 uncultured Planktosalinus sp.
AACAACAAGACGCGAGCCAGGAGACCTGCCACATTCAAAAAACCATTGTCAAACTTTCGGGATAAAAGTTTGGGTGAAGGAAGCTTCATACCTTATTTCCCGGTTAATTCTTTTAACCAATGAACAAATTAATGATTTCGGCACTATTATGTGCCACCACACTGGTTTCTGCCCAGGAATTTCAAAAAGCAGAACCATTAGACTCCGTTTTTATCGACACCAAAGTGCAACTCCACCGCAAAAACAGCGGGAAAGTAGTTTCTAAAATCACTTCGGAGACCCTGGAGCGCAGTACCGGAAAGTCAGTAGCACAGGTCATCAACGAGGTTTCAAGTATCGAAATCAACGGTAGCCGCAGTTATGACGGACAAAATTTAGGCTACTATGTGCGTGGTGGCAGAAACCGTCAGGTCGTGATTATGTTGGATGGCGTGCAGGTGACAGACGGCTCTCAAATTGCCAATGATTATGACCTGCGACTGGTGCCGGCTCAAAACATCGAGCAGATTGAGATTGTGAAAGGCGCATCCAGTGTGCTTTACGGTAGTGGTGCAGCCACAGCGGTCATCAACATCACCACTAAAAAATCGAGTGATCAACCCATTGCAGCGTCCTTTACTTCGACGGTAGGCACCAATCAGGCACAGGGAGTGGATACTTACCGCGCTGAGGAATTTACAAACTCAGTAAATGTCAACGGGACAGTGGGCAAGTTTTTCTACCTCGCTACCTTTAACAACCGCTATGTTGACGGACTCTCAGCCATAGCTGCACCCGAAGGCGAAGAACCCTTTGAAAGCGATGTGTTTAACAGTTTTGATACCAAAGTCAATCTGGGTGTTCACCTGACTGAAAATATAAAAATGAGTCAGTTTTTTAGTTATGGCAAGTTCAAAACCGGCTTTGACAAATTTGATTTTACAGATGCCAACCACCTTTCAGAATCGCGCAAACTGCGCACAGGGGGTAACTTTGAGTGGAAATACAAAAGCGGGAAGTATGTCTTCAACGATTCTTATGCGTGGTTAGAGCGTGAATTGTCTGATAACTTTCCGGTGAAGTATGATGCCCGTTTTTATGCGTTAGACAATTATCTGCAGCATCGGTTGGGAGAGCAAGTGACGGCTATCGTTGGGTTTAATCTCTCTACTTCAAATATGAACGCTTTTAGCATTCCTTTCGGCGAAAGCGAGTTTGCACAGCTAATTGATAAAGAGGATGCGCGTTTCACCATTTTTGACCCTTATGTGAATGGGGTGTATGTTTCCGATTTTGGATTGAATGTCAATGCCGGTGCACGTTTGAATACGCATTCGGTCTATGATAACAAGTTGGTTTACAACATCAATCCTTCTTATAATTTCGCTTTAAGCGAAAACAATTTAAAAGTGCTTGCTTCATACAGCACGGCTTATATCACCCCGTCCTTGTTTCAGATTTATGACCCGTCTTATGGCAATGAAGAGCTAAAACCGGAAGAAAATGCCACCATAGAAGCAGGTGTTGAATTTACCACAAACACCAATTTTAGGGCCAGTGCTGTGTATTTTACACGAAATGAGAAAAACTATGTCGATTTTGTAACGGTGGACCCGCCCAAGAACATCATGGTCTCTGAAACGGTGTT
>NZ_CAXBAN010000475.1:0-1626 GCF_963973675.1 uncultured Planktosalinus sp.
ATAATGATATAATCTCCAAATCCATTATCATCAATTGCTAAAAAATTAGGAACGTAATAGCCTTTGGCTTTTATCAATTTTTCACTATTTGTGTCTAAAATCCAATATTCACCTGAATCACATACTTTGTAATGGATATTAGCCTCTGTTCCAATAGGCCAGTCAATTATTATACCTGTCTCCAAATTTATCTTTGGCGACCATATATCATCTGAACGGCATGGTATCAGGTCTCCGTTTTCATCTGAAATACCGTTTACTTCAGTATCTTCCCAATAACGAGGCTTTGCCTCAATTAGTAAATGAGTTACTTCTACTTCTTTTTTTACTTTTATTTCTATTTTCATAGTTCTTAGTTTTTAAGGAGGCGGTGGTTTATCTCGACTCCTGGTTAATATTTTATCAGTTCCGGTTGTTCGTGTATGTTTCCGATTACTTCCATATTAAATGAATGACCTAATTTTAACATCATTGTGTCCTTTAGGCCGGTGTATTCCATCACTTTACACTCGTCAGTAAATCCAATTTTACCTTTCTGTAAATCTTGTAATGTAAAAGGGTTGGACATATAGTCAACATTATCCCAAACCCTAAATTTTATTTCTCTCATAATGTTTAGTATTAAGGCAGCGGTGTTGCGGTAGCTAGAATTTTCAAAACAAACCGATTTGTATTTAAGGTTCATATTTGTTTGCAAGCCGCTGCCGTTATTTTTAGGCTGCTTCCGGTAGTGGATAGCCTTTTATTTCAGCAACTTTTCTATTAAATAAAGCCCATACCTTTTCATCCTTGAATTTGACGTGTACAGTTCCTTTCTTGTATCCTTTCATCTCAAAAAACTTGTAGTCGAACCATTTTCCCCATTCAAGAGGTTTTTTATGCGACCATATATAAAGTGATTGTTCATACGACTCTCCTGTTAAATAGCAAAGTGCCTTTATCATATCGTCCAATTGCTCTGCACCCCAATTGTAGTTTATCTTCATTTCACCGTTCCAACCAACTTCCGTAACACTGTTTAGAATGAATTTTTTGTTAACTAGATAATGTGAGTTGGTTTTCCATCCCTCAACATTGTATCTATTTTCATGGTAGTGTTGGGTCAGTTTATCGAAAATCTCAATAATGGCCCTATCCATTCTCTGCCCGTGTGTCTGTACCACCAGATCCATCATTTTATAAATGTTCTTCATGGTGAACGGAACGTTTTGTTGGGTCTCCACGAAATTGTTTATTTCCTCTTTTAAGTTTTTGGTCATAAACCTTCCCATGTTCATTTTATCGAATATCCATTTCCATGAAGATTTCTGAAGCCCCTTGATAAATTCCTCCCGTTTAAGGGGTTTCTCTTTTTGGGTGCAAGTGAATGAAACGGACTTAACACCCAACATACCGGAAAGAGCATTCATTTTAACGGCGTTTTCCAAAACTTCATCATATAGCTTAACAGAGTTGACATACCTCTCAACAACATCACGTATAGCGTTATATGACATTAATCCACTTCCATCTTCAAACTCATCTTGGCCCATGTCGAAATAATCACCAAAACCATTCTTACTTCCGGGCTTGTACAAAGTGATCAGACCAATATCTACACCCGTTTTTCTTTCGGCATCGGTGAAA
>NZ_CAXBAN010000476.1:0-1616 GCF_963973675.1 uncultured Planktosalinus sp.
CTGAAAAGATAATCTTTAAAGATTCATCCTTGTCCTGATTGGCCAATGCCTCGGCCCAATACATCCCTAAATAAAAATGACTGGCTCTGTTATCCGGCTCACCTGCTTTTCGAGAAGGTGATTTATCTTTATCTAAATATTTTTCAGTTGCTTCATCAAGTGCTTCAGAGAGAATCAGTGCTTTTTGATTATTGTCTTTTTCGCCCAAGTGTTCAAGAGAAACGCCCAAAGCTAAAAACTCTCCCAGTGAATCCCATCTCAGGTGGTTTTCTTCCAGAAATTGCTCCACATGTTTGGGTGCTGAACCGCCGGCACCTGTTTCAAACAATCCGCCGCCGTTCATTAAGGGAACAATCGAAAGCATTTTAGCACTAGTACCAACCTCAAGAATTGGGAAAAGGTCTGTCAGATAATCACGCAATACGTTTCCGGAAACCGAAATCACATCGTTTCCTTTCTTGATTTGTTTTAAAGAAAAAAGTGTGGCTTTTTCAGGTGAAAGTATCTGAATGTCCAGTCCTGAAGTGTCGTGGTTTTTCAGGTATTCTTTTACTTTCTCAATAAGTTGAGCATCATGTGCTCTTTGTTGATCCAGCCAAAATACAGCAGGGTTGCCGGTTGCTCTAGCTCTGTTTACGGCTAGTTTTACCCAGTCCTGAACGGGTGCATCTTTAACAGTACACATTCTCCAGATGTCCCCTTGTTCAACAAAATGCTCTAATAAAATATCTCCTACAGAATTGATTACCTGAACGGTACCGTTTGATGAAATTTCAAAAGTTTTATCATGCGAGCCATATTCTTCAGCTTTTTGAGCCATCAACCCCACATTGGAAACACTTCCCAAAGTGGTGGGATCAAAAGCCCCATTTTCCTTACAGAAATCAATAGTAGCCTGATAGACCGACGCATAACTGCTATCGGGTATTACAGCTTTGGTGTCTTGTGATTTTCCTTCAGCATTCCACATTTGCCCTGAATTTCTGATCATTGCCGGCATAGACGCATCGATAATTACATCACTGGGAACATGTAGGTTGGTGATTCCTTTATCAGAATTGACCATAGCCAGGTCAGGCCCGTTTTGGATACAGTTTTTTATAGTTTCTTCTATATCATTTTTCTCATCAAGACTTAAAGCATCAATTTTTGAAATCAAATCACCAAAACCGTTTCTTACGTCAACACCAATTTTTTCAAGTATTTCACCGTGATTTAAAAATACATCTGCAAAGAAAGTTGTAACAGCATGGCCAAAAATAATGGGGTCTGAAACCTTCATCATCGTGGCTTTCATATGAAGTGAAAAAAGTACATTTTGTGCTTTGGCTTCAGCTACTTGTTTTTTCAAAAACGCTAACAGTACATTTTTGCTCATAAAAGTGGCGTCAACAATTTCTCCTTTTAATACCTTTATTCCATCTTTTAAGACTGTTTTGTTTCCGAAACTGTCAATATGAACAATTTGCAGTTGATTATCCTTAGCTGTTGTTGTCGACTTTTCATTATGAAAAAAGTCACCAGACTTCATCGTAGAAACATGTGACTTCGAGTCTTTACTCCAGGCACCCATTGAATGTGGATGTTTTTTAGCATAATTTTTTACGGCTCGCGGA
>NZ_CAXBAN010000477.1:0-1612 GCF_963973675.1 uncultured Planktosalinus sp.
GCAGCAATGAGAATGGGTTGTCTTTTCTTCTTGTTGTGTATTTTTTCAAAGAGGGCAGAAGCTGCCTGTGTGAGTATGGAAAAGGTGGGCATGCCAGCAATAAGGGTGTATATGCCTGCCAGGGCAAAGACCTCGTTGTCTTGACGGGAGATGTAAAAAGGATACTTTTTACCCTTTAGGTCGTGGGGTTCAAAGAAACCGGTAACGGGAATCAGGCAACGCCGGGAAAGTGCCGCGTGTTTATAGATGAAATGGCTGAACAGCTTTTCTGACTGCGCATTGAGACCACCACCATAGCGCACGGCTTCTTTGTAATAAGCACCCACTTCCTCCTTTTTTTTGTTTTGAGGGACGATGCCCCATTTTCCCGCAACCAACGCTGCAGGTTCTTCCTGGGGGATGAGGAGCATAGGAGGGTGGGCAAAACCGTTGTGGTGAAAAACGGGCGTGTCAAATAGCGTTCGGGTGGCTTCTTTGTGCAATGCCACTTGGAACCTGCTTTCAAGGGCGCTTACTTTTTTTGTTTGTGAGGTGTGGAAGCACAAAGTAATGGTGTTTATAACGAAAGGGTAAAGTACAAATAATTCAATTAAGTTAGCTGTAAGCAATAAGCATTAGGCAGTAAGCTATCAGCTGTAAGCAGATACGCGAATACGCAAAAGAAGCTGATAGCTGAATGCTTTATTCCCAATGGTATCTCTTTTTGGTCTCTGTGATATGTACAAGATGGTGCTTGCAGTGCCAGGCATACAGGGCAATGGTATCGTTTACGCTAAAGGTGGTACCGTACTCGGGATGCAGGAATACCTAAAAATAATTATGAATGAGTAAAGCTGACAATATACAATCTTTCAGGATTTAGAAATTTGTAGTATCTGGTCATAGTTTATTGATTTTGAGTTTTCATTACCTTGATTGACTACGATGCTAATTCATACCACGCGACGCAATCGCGCCGTAGCGGGGAAAAAATATTAAAAACAAACGGAATGTAGATATTGAAATATTGAAAACCAATCAAAATTAGGTTTAATATTATGCTGAATATTTAAAGGGAGTCATTTATTGACTACAATTACCGGTTAAAATGTCTTGTTGAGTTGGATTAAAAGCATTACCATAAATATCAAATATACTTGCATTAGCGCTTTGTGGATTCAGGGCACAGTAATCATTTAATGAAACATTATTTTCAATTAATAGTACATCTTCAACTGTAACATTATCTAAACCTGATAAATTATTCAATTGATTAGAATTATTAATACTTAATGAATCCAAGTTATTTATAGAGTTATTTAACCCGGCAAAAGATGTGAACAAATTACAGTTGTTTATTGAAATCGCTTTTAATAAGACATTTTCAAATCCTGCTAAAGATGTTAAGGATTGATTATTTGATAAAGATAAAGAATAGATGGAAACATCCCCAAAACCAGAGAGGCTAATTAGATTGCTATTATTCTGAATTTGAACTTCTACACCGATTCCATCTGGATTTAATTCTGTAAGATTAAGATTTTCAAGACCAGGACCCAGTGATGTTAAGTTAGGGCTAGATGTAATTCTTAAAATATTTCCTCCAATTTGGGTTAAAGAATTTAAAGGTGAT
>NZ_CAXBAN010000478.1:0-1578 GCF_963973675.1 uncultured Planktosalinus sp.
TATGGAGCAAGACCGGTCAAAAGGGTCATTCAAAGGGACGTTTTAAATGAACTTTCCAAAGAAATACTCGCTGGTAACATCACAACTGAAAGTATCATCTTACTAGATGCTTTTGATGACAAACTGGTGTTTAGAAATCAAATAAGTGAGCAACAGGTATTATAATTTTTAAAAAATTAAATCAACTCCTTTCTAAACGAAGGGAGTTTTTTTACTTAAAAAATGATGTAATACTATGAGGAATCTCAGCTTTTGTTAACGCATTTTCTTTTACCTTTGTTTTCTATGCAAAGATTAAATAAGTACATCGATCACACACTCTTAAAAGCTTTTGCAACTGAATCAGATGTCAAGACTCTCTGTATTGAAGCCCTTGAGTATGATTTTTTCTCAGTATGTGTAAACAGCTCTAATCTTGCATTTGCAAAAGCGCTTGTATCAGAAAGCAATGTCAAGGTTTGCAGTGTTGTAGGTTTTCCTTTAGGTGCAATGAACACTGAAGCCAAAGCTTTTGAAGCTAAAAAAGCCATTGAGGACGGTGCTGATGAAATAGACATGGTAATGAACATAGGTGCCTTAAAAAGTGAAAATTTTGACACTGTATGGAAAGATATTGAGGCTGTTAAAAAAGCCATTGGCCCGAAAGTTTTAAAAGTCATTTTAGAAACTTGCTATCTCAATAAACCCGAGATTATTAAAGCTAGTGAACTCGCCATGCATTCAGGGGCAGATTTTATAAAAACCTCTACAGGTTTTGGAACCGGTGGAGCTACTTTTGAAGATGTTCAGATAATGAAGTCTGTTGTTAAAAATCAAGTAAAAATAAAAGCTTCTGGAGGAATAAAAGATAAAATTACAGCACTTGAATATATTGCATTAGGTGTTGAACGCATCGGGACTTCTTCAGGCATTGCCATTGTAACCAATAAAAATTCAGAAAATGAGCATACATATTAACGCAAAAAAAGGAGATGTCGCCGAAACCATATTACTGCCGGGCGATCCGCTTAGGGCAAAATGGATTGCCGAAACCTATTTTGAAAATCCTAAATGCTTTAATGAAGTACGCGGAATGCTGGGCTTTACCGGAACATACAAAGGTAAGAAAGTTTCAGCAATGGGTACAGGTATGGGGGTGCCCTCTATCTCCATTTATGCCCATGAATTAATTACAGAGTTTGGGGTTAAAAACTTAATTAGAGTTGGAAGTGCTGGCTCATATCAGGCCCACATACAATTAAGAGACATTGTTTTGGCTATGGCCGCATCCTCAACTTCAGGTGTTAATGAGTTACGCTTTGGTGGTGCAGATTTTGCACCTACAGCCAATTATGAACTGTTTCAAAAAGCTGTTGATATTGCAAAATCAAAAAACATTCCCATTAAAGCAGGAAATGTCATGACTAGCGATG
Source organism: uncultured Planktosalinus sp. (assembly GCF_963973675.1). Taxonomy (NCBI): domain Bacteria; kingdom Pseudomonadati; phylum Bacteroidota; class Flavobacteriia; order Flavobacteriales; family Flavobacteriaceae; genus Planktosalinus; species uncultured Planktosalinus sp. Next base: position 1,413 of record NZ_CAXBAN010000478.1, read on the forward strand.
AATTTTATGCAGATGAATTTGAAAGCTATAAAAAATGGTCGCAATTTGGAGTGCTTTGTGTTGAAATGGAAACCGCAGGCCTTTATACTGTTGCAGCAAAACACAATGTAAATGCACTTTCAATTCTCACAATTTCAGATTCGCTTGTCACTGGTGAAAAAACAAC
>NZ_CAXBAN010000479.1:0-1577 GCF_963973675.1 uncultured Planktosalinus sp.
GGGGTCATATATTTGTAGCAATGCATTTCAAGATCATATTCTGACCCCATCGGGGTCATATATTTGTAGTAGCAGAAACAAACAAAGCACTGACCCCAGCGGGGTCATATATTTGTAGTAGCAGAAACAAACAAAGCACTGACCCCATCGGGGTCATATATTTGTAGCGTCACATATTTCTAAAAAACATTCAAATTACCTGTAAATCATTTGACGGTATTGTTGCCTTCACAAAATTGATAACAAAAACCAAGATTACTCCACAATCACCCTCAAAAAACATCAGAAAATAATACATTTGTCATAAATCAATACACCAATGAACAACCTCCTCAATACTGCCATAGAAGCAGCCCTGCTCGCCGGAAAAGAAATTATGCAAATCTATGCCCGCGATTTTGAGGTGGAATACAAAGACGATGCCTCCCCGCTTACGGCAGCCGATCAGGCTGCCAACACGGTGATTGTTGATCTGCTCAGCCAAACAGCCATTCCCATCATCAGTGAGGAGAACAAGCAACTGCCTTACTCACAACGCAAGGCTTGGAACCGTTGTTGGATTGTTGACCCATTGGATGGAACCAAGGAGTTCATCAAAAAGAACGACGAATTTACCGTCAATATAGCCCTGATAGAACATGGCAAACCCGTGATGGGTGTCATACTGGTACCTGCTGAAAACTCACTTTACTATGCAGTGGTTGAAGAGGGCAAAGCATTTAGGGTAACTGTGGAAGAAGAGTCAGACATCAAAACACTTTTCGCGAAAGCGACACCAATAGCACCACAATCCATCCCCGGAAAAATAAGGGTGGTAGGAAGTCGTTCTCATATGAATGAGGCGACTCTTAATTACGTTGAACAGTTGAAAGGCACAGGAAAAGAAATCGAAATCGTTTCCAAAGGCAGCTCACTCAAACTTTGCATGCTTGCTGAAGGAGCAGCCGATGTTTACCCGCGGTTTGCACCCACGATGGAATGGGATACTGCTGCAGGCCATGCCATTTGCAGTGCAGTGGGCATTGGTGTTCAGGATATAACCACAGGAACGGAAATGCGTTACAACAAAGAAAACCTCTTAAACAATCATTTTTTGGTAAGCCATGAGTGACCCCTCCCATAAAAGACATATAGTAAAAGCGATTACCTGGCGCATAGTCGGTACTTTGGATACCATGTTACTGGCGTGGATCATTTCCGGAAATCCATTAACAGGTTTAAAGATTGGTGTGGCTGAGGTACTCACAAAAATGCTGTTGTATTACCTTCACGAACGGGTCTGGTTTAAAATCAATATCAGCAAGGAAGGCATCCTTCAGGAAAGTCGAAAACGCCACCTCGCTAAAACCGTCACCTGGCGGGTAGTGGGAACGATGGACACGATGCTGATTTCCTGGCTGATTACCGGCAACCCATGGATAGGTGTTCAGATAGGAGTAGCCGAATTGCTCACAAAAATGCTGCTCTATTACGTCCATGAACGGGTGTGGTACCGCTATCATTTTGGATTACAAAAACGACAAAATACATCAGACAATGAACAGTAACATCACTCCCCATCAGTTTAGCATCACGCG
>NZ_CAXBAN010000480.1:0-1570 GCF_963973675.1 uncultured Planktosalinus sp.
TGGCAAATCGCCCCGTATTTTGCAAGGTCCAAAATCTGACCGTAAAGAACTGGACAGACTGGGAAAAGCCTTAAGAAACTGGGAGTCGTGTGAAATTACTACTTTAAATTACAAAAAAAACGGGGAGGAATTCTGGATCAACTTCACTGTATCACCGGTCGCTGATAAAAATGGATGGTATACACACTGGATTGCTATTGAACGTGATGTTACAGAAGTTAAAAATGAACAATTAAAAAAAGAGCTGATTAGTCAAATAGGGGACGTATTTAATCTCACTACTGATTTATATCAAACACTTCAGGAACTTACAAAGCTTGTTGTCTCTATAGGTAACTTTTCATTCAGCGAAATTTGGCTTCACAGTAATCAAAAAAATAAATTACGTCTATTTTCCTCCTATGCTTCTACCCGTGAAGGTGAGCAGTTTTATTCTTATTCAAATAAGCTTTTAGAAACTGATTTTGGCCAGGGACTTCAGGGGTTGGTTTGGAAAGCAAACAGCCCGTTATTATGGGACACAACTAAAATCAAGAATATATTTCTGAGAAATGAAGCTTCAAAAAAAGCAGCGATCAATTCTGTATTAGGCATCCCACTTATAGGTCAGGAAGCTCAGGTAGGGGTTTTGCTACTGGGTTCAACACAAGATGAAAATTTTCTAAAAAAATTTGAACCTGTTTTAACCGAACTTGGAATATTTATTGGGACAGAAATTAAAAGAAAACGGCTGGAAAGTGACTTACATCATTTATTTGAGGCCCTGCCTGATTTAATTTGTCTCGCAACTTTTGATGGAACTTTTTTAAAAATCAATAAAGCGGGATGTGATCTTTTGGGCTATCAGGAGGAAGAGTTATTGGGAGCCAACTTCAATCAATTTGTCCATCCTGAAGATATTGACATTTCTGCAAAAGCGATACAGCAACTTCAGGAAGGTGAAACCATTTTTAAATTTGAAAACCGATATATCACAAAAAAAGGAAAGACCCTCTGGTTGAATTGGAATTGCAACTGCATTCCTGAAGAGGGGGTGATGTATGCAACAGCTATAGACATCACTGACGAGAAAAAGCTGCGTGAAGTGGTTTCCAATGCATCAGAATTGGCAACCATTGGAGGTTGGGAAATTGATCTGACAACAGACAAACTAACCTGGTCTGACATTATTTACACTATTTATGAAACCACCCCAGATGTATACACACCGGAACTTTCAAGTGCTATTGCGTTTTTCAGGGAAGATTTTAGAGACCAGGTGGCAGCCACTGTTCAAAATGCCATCAATAAAGGTGCGCCTTTTGAATTTGAAGCGGCACTCATCACATTTAAAGGCAATGAAAAGTGGGTTAAAGCCATCGCCAAGCCTGAAATAGTGAATGGTATTTGTGTTAGGATATTTGGAAGTTTTCAAGACATCACAAAAATTAAAGAAACAGAACACAGACTTCAATCTATCACCAATGATTTACCGGGCGTCACTTTTCAATATTATATGTATCCCGACAGGACCGATGCTATGGTATCAGTAAGTGAAGCATCTCATAAAATTTGGGGGTTATCACCGGAA
>NZ_CAXBAN010000481.1:0-1566 GCF_963973675.1 uncultured Planktosalinus sp.
CCGGTGCAACTGTGTCTACAATCGTAACCATTGCTGTACAAGAAGCGATGTTGCCTGATGGGTCCTGTGCAAATACTGTAACCTCAATTGTTGAACCAATATCCAAACAGTCAAACTCTGTAATATCGGCTGTTAAAGCTTCAAGACCACATGCTTCAACAGTGTTGTCCATATCTAATAAGTCCATTGGGTCAAGGGTAACTGTACCATCTTCACCAATTGACAAGTCGATATCCTGACATACTAATACAGGAGCAATGTTGTCTATTACTTCAACTAAAGCAAAACAAGAAGTTGAGTTTCCACTTGCATCAGTTACAGTAACTTCAATTTCATTCATCCCTACATTTTCACAGGTCAATTCCATAACAGAAGAAGACAATGCTTCAAAGCTGATACAGAAATCATTTAAAACTCCATCATCACCACCAACGCCATCTGTAACGGTCAATGTCCAGTCTCCTGAAATTTCTTCACCAGCAAATGTATCAGCAAATGTTCCGCCTTCAGGTGCAAAAGTACCTGTAAAAGGAGCAGTAGCAGCAGTGATATCATCTCCTCCATCTGCAAATACAGTGTTGGTATAGTTATCACCAGACCCGCCATTCGCATCAGAAAGCAATAAAGTTGAGCCGTTTGGTGATGTCAATTCAAGTGTCAAATCTCCAGTCCATGTATGAGTAATATCAATAGATATATTTGAAAGATTGAAGTCTTCTCCTAATACACCACTTTCTGATATTGAAATAGCAGAAGTTGTTGGATCTAAAGTGTTACTTATTGGAGCACCCAGGTTATCACCACATTCATTAACTCCACTTGGAGGACCGAATGAGATTTGGTAAGAACAAGCTTCTTCAACACCTATTATAAGGTCTTGTGCAGCAATTGAAGCCAATCCGTCAGCGTCAAGAACAATTGAATATGGGGCACCAACTGTTGCCTCTTCAAATGTTTGGCCGGCATTTACATCTCCGGGAGACCAAGCTGCCGGAGTATTCCAGGTAAAATCACCATAAAAGGTTCCTGTACCGGTCAATTGTAAAGATTCACCAATTGGGGTAGAACCCGGCTCAAAGACTCCAATGTCCTGAGAGGTCATTCCTGTTGCAGGTCCATCTTCAGCTACCATAGTGCCTTCATAGCTCAAAAATTGAACCACAGCATTGGTATCATCCACAAGTGCAATTCCATCAGGGGCTCCATTTTGTATACCCTCAATCGGGAAGTTTAATGTACCAAATCCATTGTTTTGATCTGTAATAGTTCCCGTCAAGTTTTCAGTGTGATACACCAGGCCATTGGCACCATTGTATAATACCAATGTCCAGTTTTCCAAGTTTGTTCCTTCCGGACCGGCAATTTCAATAGCCTCATCTTCATCAGCTCCGGCATTATCATAATGAATTTCATTGATAAACACTTCAACACCAAAGGCACTTCCACCAACACAGGCAATTACCGGTGCTATATCGTCAATAACTGTTACGATTGCAATCGCAGTATCTGTATTTCCTGACGCATCAGTTACTGTTAAGGTAACTTCGTTATCAATACCTACATTAC
>NZ_CAXBAN010000482.1:0-1560 GCF_963973675.1 uncultured Planktosalinus sp.
AGAAATGTTGTAGCAGATGAAAAAAATTGCTTTTCAGAAAAAGCAATCAGACTTTATAAGGATGAAAACCTATGGAATGAGTGTCAAAAAAAGAACTTTCAGGTACTGGATAATCATTTTTTTAATCAAGATATAGAAGCTTCTTTCTTCACAAAAATAAAAGAACTTATTACAACAATTAAAACCCATCGCACAAACAATTTTATCGGAACCATGTTACTTCACCACCAGTTACAGAGTACAAAATATTTGAGTAAATGGATTGAAGAAAAGAATAAAAATTAATTTTTACTGAAGGTTTTTTCATTCAAATTAATTCAATCTCTTAAAAATTAATTAATTAAGGTGTGTTTTAAGTTAAACATTACTTAAATATCAAATTCTAAATTGTTATTTTGTCTAATTAACATGATATTTGTTTAAACAAAAAAAACACTAAGAATTATGAAAAAACTAATCCACCTTTTTGCAATTTTGATTGCAACTACAATTTTAATGGGGTGCTCCAATGATGATGACAATGGAACACCAATGCCTGAAGGAAACACTATTGTTGATATAGTTGCTTCCGATGCTGAATACTCATCACTGGCAGCAGCCCTTGATGCAGCAGATTTGACTGCCGTTTTGGCAAGTGAAGGGAGTTTCACTGTTTTTGCTCCAAACAATACAGCATTTTCAGCTTTTCTGGCTGCAAATGGTTTTGCTAGTCTTGAAGAGGTACCTGTAGAGGCTTTACGTGAAATTTTATTGAACCATGTTGTTGAGGGGGTAAATACCTCTGGTGACCTAACTACTGGATATATAACTTCACTAGCAACCGGAGCCAGTTCTTCTGAAAATTTAAGTGTGTTTATCAATACCACTTCAGGCGTTGAAATAAATGGTGTTTCAGAAGTAACTGAGGCTGACATTAATGCTGATAATGGAGTTATTCACAAGGTGGATGCAGTAATTGGCATTCCAAATGTGACAACTCAAGCTTTGGCAAACCCCGAATTTTCTGTGTTGGTAGAAGCTTTGATTGCAGCAAGTGACTCCAATATTAATTATGTTGATCTTTTATCAGGATCTTCATCTTCTCCTTTTACGGTTTTTGCACCAACCAATGATTCATTTACTTCCTTATTAAACGTTTTAGGGCTCACTTCTCTTGAAGATATCCCACAGGATTTATTGCAAACAGTATTGAATTATCACGTTATAGCCGGTGCCAATGTAAGAGCAGAGGATTTGGTAAACGGACAATCTGTAACTACTTTCCAGGGTGAAGATTTTACAATTGATTTAGATGGTGGTGCCAAAATTATTGATGCTACCGGAAATCCATCAAATATTATAGTGACGAATGTTCAGACAAATAACGGGGTAGTACATGCTATCGACAAAGTATTATTGCCGCAAGCTGCGATTGATGTGGTTGATCCAACTATTGCAGGACTTGCGATGATGACACCCAATTTGTCTACGCTAGCTGAAGCATTACAAATAACAGGATTGGATTCAGTATTAGACGACAGAAACTCAGAATTTACAGTTTTTGCTCCTTCAAACGCCTCT
>NZ_CAXBAN010000483.1:0-1542 GCF_963973675.1 uncultured Planktosalinus sp.
TGTATTTCTAGGATGTAAAGGATCATATGATTCCGGAAGTTTTTCAAATGGTTCAATATCAACTAACCTTTTTTTAATTTTAAATGGAGAAATTAAACATGAAAATACTTTATTATCCCAACACAATGCTTCTACAGTGTTAGAATCAGAATCATAATGTGTTACTTGATAAAGAGAAATTAACCAATTTTCAGACCAACGGCTTAAATTCACTTCATCTTTTGGATTCCAACCGAAACCAAGTGAGGTGCCTGTATTGCTAACTGTAAGAACTGTGCTGTCTTGAATAGAAGCCACATAATCTTGAATAAGACAAATATATGGGTCTTCGCCTGTCATTGATTGGTGACGGTCAACATATTTAAGAGCATAATCCATTAGTTTTTTATTAAACGCATTATCAATTATAAATTCACACATTCTAGGTTCAAATCCTAAAGAATTTGCAAATCTAGTTGCTCTTTCTGAATCTAGTTGAGGGTTTCCATCAATAATAAAAATACCTTGCCATATTTCAATTGTATTTTTAGTTATTTTTCCTTCATCTATCAAATCATGAATGCAACACAATACAAAACCACTATCTGAACCACCGCTATAACCTAAAGAAACCTTACCATAACTATCAATAATTTCTAGAATTGCTCGTTTGGTTTCTTCTTTTAATTTGAAAGGATTTTCAGTAATCCATAAGGGGTAATTAAGTGTAATCTCAAATTCACCTTCAAATTTTGGAGTTAATAAATCATTCATAATTTCTTTTTATTTCATAAATTAAAAATATGAGATTACCCATAATACTTAAATATATGAAAATATCCAATGCATTTAAAAAAGCAAAAGGTATTATGAAGAAAGAAGGCAAACAACCATTTTCTACAGTAAACCAAGTATCTTTAAAGGCAGAACCGGAAGTTGGCTCAAAACGTGTGTTCCATATTCGTGATCTAACGTGAGAATAAACTTTAATGATTACTGCTAAAGAAATAATAAACAAAGGAAATTGAACTGGAATGGAAATATACAATAAAATCCATGTAATAACACCAACCATAGAATCAAAATATCTTCCATAATCTGTTACCGTATTGGAAATTCTGGCATAATTACCATCCAAATAATCTAGGGCCCTACCTGTATACCACAAAAAAGCAGCCAACAAGATATGAGTATCAAAGTAAAAAAATGCAGCTAAAGGGAAAGCTAAACTTAATACTGTGATAAAATCTGCTGTGATTGGAACTTTCCAATCCCATAATTTTTTTGTTATAAACTTACCAACATCATCATGATATGACATAATATATTATTTCTCCTTCAACATTTTCTGCAATTCAGCAGTACTCCCTACAAACAATGCGTTTGTCACATTCTTTGGTGCGTTGTTAGGAACCTCTTTAAGTTTTCTCATTTTCTCTTGAAGGTCACCAAGTTTTTCAGTGACTTCAGCAACCTGTTTGATAAGGTTTCCGGCAACTTCGTATGCTCGTGGATGGTCCGATTCTTTGGCGAGTTCCAGTATTCCTTCCACTGCATCCGTTC
>NZ_CAXBAN010000484.1:0-1534 GCF_963973675.1 uncultured Planktosalinus sp.
TTTCTGAATAATTACAATTATTAAGGATTTCGTCGATATCAACTTTTTCAAGTTGAAGTACAACCATCAACGTTTCTCTGTCAAATTTACTTTGCAGGAGATTTCGGATGTTGTCATCAGTTTTCATTTGTCTTAGCTTCCTCATTTGTGCCGGCCGTTTACCAAACACATTGTATAAAAAGTCAGCAGGATTGAAGACAGCACTCATTACTTTGGTTACGGCTGAAGGCTGTGTTTGCCCTCCTTCATAACCGGTATTTAAACCTGATATACTGTATCTGTAATTATCGTAAATAGGAATAATTTTTGCGTCTACCTCCAGGTAACCTGTCAATTGCACAGGGCGCAAAACAACTTCTTCAAGTGCAATACCCAATTCGGTCATTTTGATTTTGATTTCACCATATTTAAACCAATCGTTTGTGACTCTTACCCTGATAGATTTAAAACCGAGGTAGGAAAAATATAAAGTGTCATTAACTTTAGCCGGAATTGAAAAAGAACCATCCTCTTTTGAAACAGAACCAATGACTTGATTCATATTTACAATATGCACATTTTCAATGGGAATATCATTGGCATCATTTAAAACTTTTCCATTAATTGTTTTGTTTTCTTCCTGAGAAAATACGCTCAATGAAAAAGCAAAAAGGAAAATTAGTATACTTATTTTTTTCATAGCAAAATCAATTGCTTAAATATAAAAATATAGTGGCAACTACCGAGTGAATTTAAAAACATTAAACAAAAATTAACAGCTTTATGAGCGTCTACGTCTTTTGCCACCTGTTCCCGGAGCTGATGAGTCTGAACCTCTACGTTTTCCGCCACCGGCAAATTTTGATTTGTTTTTTCCTTTAAAGTCAGGTTTCCCCTTACTTTTGGAAAAATCTTTTTTTCTACTTCTGTTTCCGCCATCGTCTCTTCGCCTGCGGTTACCTCGATCTTTTCCGCCACCATCTTTTGAAACTTCAACATTGACGTTTCTTCCTTCCAATTTAAAATCTTCAAAGATTCCAAGTACCAGCTCCTGATGCTTTGCATCGGTATTAAAAAACGAAAAGCTGTCTTTTACATCAACACGGTAGACATCATCTTTACCTAAACTTAGCAGGTCTCGTAAGAAATCTTTTAAACTCATCCAGTCAAAACCATCTTTTGCGCCTATGTTCAAAAAGTAACGTGTAGTATCTTCATTATGTGCGTCGTCTCTTGAACTGCCTTCATTCACATTTAAGTCCTTGGCGTTTTTATACCGACTGAAAAAACGGCTGAATTCAACAGAAAAAACTTTTTTGATTAAATCTTCTTTACTTAAGCCTTCAAGTACTTCTTCTATATTTGGAAGGTATGAATCAATATCATGATTTATTTCTGTGTTTTTAATGCTATTTGCTAAGTGAAATAATTGAATTTCACAGATTCCCATTCCATTCGGAATTTCTTTGGAAATAAATTTTTGTTGTATAATTTTTTCTATGGAACGTAGCTTTCTTACTTCACTTTTTGAAACAATCGTCATGGAAACTCCATT
>NZ_CAXBAN010000485.1:0-1533 GCF_963973675.1 uncultured Planktosalinus sp.
TACTATTTCATCCCGATGAAATAGTACCCGGACTTGCAAAATCAAAACCATCTGCAATTGTTGTTGCATAAAAATTTGCAAGTCCGGGTACTATTTCATCGGGATGAACTACGTAAGGAATAGACTTGATAACGGGCCCTTCACAGGCAGCCAGTGATGCTGCGGCAGTAGTAAACCCGACATACTTTAAAAAGTCACGACGAGTGGTTGTTGAAGTTTCGAGAGCTTCCTTATTGCCAAGGAATTCGTCAGTTGGAATTTCTTCAACAAACTCATTTTGCTTTAGCGTCTCAACAATTGAGCTATTCTCGTTCAGCTCTTCAACACTTTTCCAGTATTTCTTGCTTGATGCCATATTTTGGATTGAAATTTATCTTTAAATTAAATTTTAATAGTGGCATTTACCACATTCCAGACCACCCATTTGAGCGGCTGTTAATTTCTCTACGCCATACTTTTTTGAAAGTTCAGCGTGAATCTTTTCATAGTATTCATTTCCTTGCAAGTCCACATTTGTGGTACGGTGACAATCGATACACCAACCCATTGTCAAGGGAGAGTACTGATACAGAATTTCCATTTCTTCTACAGGACCATGACATGTTTGACAATCAACTCCGGCAACATTTACGTGTTGTGAGTGATTAAAGTATGCCAGGTCAGGAAGGTTGTGAATACGCACCCATTTAACGGGTTGTTCTTCACCGGAATAGGTTCTTTCTTCAGCATCCCAACCCACTGCATCATATAATTTTGCTATTTCAGCATCATAAAATTCTTTGGTATATCCATTTTCCAAATCGACTTCTCCGTTGTATTCATAGATGTTTTCATGACAACTCATACAGACATTTAGTGAGGGAATTCCTGAATGTTTACTTTTACGGGCAGACGAGTGGCAGAAATTACAATCTATCTGATTATCGCCGGCGTGTATTTTATGTGAAAAGTGGATGGGTTGTACCGGAGCATACCCTTGATCAATGCCCACTTGCATAAAGAAGCCATAGGCATAATAAGCTCCAGCCAACATAAGGAAAACAACTGTTACTAAAACCAAAAACTGGTTTTGAACGAAGGCTTTCCAAATCGGGGTTGATTTTTCTGCCTTTTCATACTCAACTTTATTTGCTACTGCAATCTTTTTAAGGACATTGTTGACTAAAACAAGCATAATAACCAGCATCAACATTACGATGGCAAGCACACCGAGAATCAAGCTGTTGGATATTCCAGAATCTGTTGTTGTTGAATCCCCGGAAGCAGCATCAGCAGTAGCAGCTGGTGGCTCGGGTTTAGGAGCACTTGTATATGCTACAATTGAGGAAATGCCTGCATTACAGATTGGTTCCATTCTTCAAAAAGAGCAACTGCAGTTGGATCTCCTGCTTGTACCATAGCCTGGCTATTTCTAATCCAGCTGTACAACCATTCTTTTTCATACTTTTCTGCCACACCTCTAAGGGCAGGACCCACTCCCTTGCGGTCTAACTGGTGACACGCGGCACAATTACTATTAAACAATTGTCTTCC
>NZ_CAXBAN010000486.1:0-1533 GCF_963973675.1 uncultured Planktosalinus sp.
CCTATGAAAACATTTATTTCGCCCAAAACAAAACTTAAAAACCTCTATTTGACAGGACAAAGTATCAACATGCACGGAATACTGGGTGTAACTATTGGAGCAGTCGTAACTTGTTCAGAGATTCTTGGAAAAGATTATTTAATTCAAAAAATTAATGCAGAACTAAACGAGCATTCATGATATTCAAACTTAAAATAGGGCTGTTGTTTTTGCTGCTTTTGATGTTGAATTCATGTGGAATTTCAAAATCTATTAATCACCAACCACAGATTAAAGGGTTTGATGAATCCAAACCAAGGATTGATACTGTTTCAAATACTTTCTTTACTTATAAGTCAAATTTTTTACATAAAAACAACTATGATTTGTGGGAATTAAAAGTGTCTGGAGATCCCCTTCAAATAGGACTTATAACCGGAGCTTTAACACAACCATTATTAGAATATCAGGAACAAGCCTTTTTTAATAAAGTGGAAGAGTTAGTTCCATCTAAACTTAAACAAAACTTGTTGCGTGGCTTTTTAAAGTGGTACAACCGGAAATTGTATCTTCACGTACCTGAAGAGTACAAAACTGAAATCTACGGGCTATCGCACTATGCCGGCAACACATATAATTTTATAGCTCCACCCTACCTGAGACTCCTTTATTTGCACGCAGCCCATGATATTGGTCATGCAATGCAAGATCTGGCATTGGTGGGTTGTACTTCAATTGCTGTTTGGGGAAACAACTCTGAAGACGGGCAACTTTTAATAGGAAGAAATTTTGATTTTTATGCAGGAGATGATTTTGCTAAAAATAAAATCATTGCATTTGTAGAGCCTGAAAATGGATATCCATTTATGTCAGTAACCTGGGCAGGTATGATTGGAGTAGTATCAGGGATGAATAATCAAGGATTAACGGTGACGATGAACGCGGGTAAATCTGAAATTCCTCTGGTTGCAAAAACACCCGTTTCCATTCTGGCTCGTGAAATTTTACAATATGCAAAAAATATTGACGAAGCCATTTCTATTGCAAAAAACAGAGAGGTGTTTGTTTCAGAGTCAATTATGATTGGAAGCGCTGAAGATCAAAAAGCAATACTTATTGAAATATCACCTGATAATTTTGGTATTTACCAAGCCAACAACCAAACACAATTAATTTGCTCAAATCACTTTCAAAGTGACACTTTCAAAGATGATGAGCGAAACTTAAAACACATAGAAGAAAGCCACTCTCAATACCGATTTGAACGTGTTGAAGAAATTATGGAAAATCAAAAGCAATTGAATCCAACTAAAACAGCATTACTGTTAAGAAACAGAAATGGGCACAACAATCGAAAAATAGGCTATGGAAATGAAAAGGCTTTAAATCAACTCTTGGCACATCATGCAGTAATTTTTAAACCGGAAGAAAAATTAGCATGGGTTTCTTCAAACCCTTATCAACTGGGGGCTTTTGTTGCATACGATTTGGATGAAATTTTTAAAGAAACCGATTTAGCAACTACTTCTTTGGCTCTAAAAAGTAAAACAATAC
>NZ_CAXBAN010000487.1:0-1531 GCF_963973675.1 uncultured Planktosalinus sp.
TTACACTTCCTGACCACCCTTTCCGGCCCGCAATCTGAAAACAAGACTCGCCCAAACCCTATCTGCAAGCGCTTTAGTGGGTTAGCAGATTGAGAAGTCACCTCAAGAAAAAAATGTAAAAAAAAATGTTTCTAAATGTTTACCTGTTCCAAAATGAACTATTAACCCCATGAACAAAACATTAAAATTAAGAATCAATTAAAAAATTATGATGAAAAAAGTTATTTTAAGTCTGGCATTCCTGGCTGGGGCCACATCGGTATCCTATGCTCAAATCGAAACCAAAATAGGCGCTCACATCGCCTATGGGTCTGAAATTGAAAACCCGGGGGCCGGGGTCAATGCCGAGTTTGGCCTGACCGACAAACTGAGTCTCGCACCCTCGTTTACCTATTTCTTTCCAAAAGACTACGGCTACTTAGACCAGAAAATGTGGGAAGCCAATGCCAATGCACACTTTTACTTTATGAACGCAGGGGCTGTGGGTCTTTATGGACTGGGCGGACTCAATTATGCCAATGTAACTGTGGACACCGACTACTTTGGGGAATCTGTTTCCGACAGTGAAGGTGAAATTGGCTTCAATATCGGGGCCGGAAGCAACTTCAACCTCGGCGGAAGCATCACGCCCTTTGCAGAATTGAAATATGTAATCAGTGAATTTGACCAACTGGTCGTCGCTGCCGGCGTACGCTTTAACCTTTAATACCTGTTCTGCAGCACAAGGCAAGCAAGGGGATTGCATCCGCCTTGGGCTGCAGGCTTTTAACTTAAAACAACAAATTATAAACAGATGAAATATACAGTTAACAAATTCAGTAAATTTTTAGTCCTGGGGCTTGTTGCTCTTGTACTGACCGCCTGTCCTAAAGACGACGACGGTATGGAGACGGTCAATGAAACCGGGGAAGCATCCTTTACGGTTACCGGCGATGTCAACCGAGAAGAATCAGGAACTGCAACACATATTTTACTGGAAAACGAACCCGGAGTAGTGCAAGTCTGGTGGGTATTGATGAAAGATGCATCACCGCAAACCTTTACACTCGAGCCCTCCCTGATGACCACCTCGGGTGCTGCCGAAGCCCCGAAACCGGGTACTTATCAAATAGGGGAGGCCCTCGAACTCCAAGACATGACATTCCAGCTGATTTACAACCACTTTCCTGACGGGAATTTTGAGAACAAGACCGAATACAGTACCCACTTTGACGGGGAGGGCACCCTCACCATCCATAGTGTGGAGGGCGAGTGGGTAACAGCCAGCTATGAGGTAACAGCACATACCTATGACGATAACTTTCAAAACATCGAGGGAACCGTTACCATCGCCGGTTCGTTTACCTCTAAATTAATACCCAACAATTAAAAAAAAGAACAAATGAAACAAACACGAAGACACAGCCTGCACCTACTTGGCATCCTGTTACTCACTATAGCAGGACTTCAGGCTCAGGAAAACACAGCCCAAACCGACCTCCTTGTCGGGGTCTGGGAAGTACAGGGCACCGAAATGGGCGAGAGGGAATCG
>NZ_CAXBAN010000488.1:0-1529 GCF_963973675.1 uncultured Planktosalinus sp.
GAGGAGTAATAAGACCTTGCCAAATATTTATTCTTTTCACATCAAATAAGTTGTTTTTTTTAAGGAAACCATTCAATTAAATAGACCAACTAAGGTCAACTTGGGAAAATCATCTAACACTTCACACCAACTTTGTCACACGAAAGTCAAACCAAACCTTGAACCCTAAGCCGGGTTGCAGCCAAAAGCTGATTTCCCCCTTCCCGGCTTTTTTTAAAAACAAATCAACTATGGGAACACCAATCATCACCCAGGCAGACCTCGACCAATTCAAAGAGGATGTTATTAACGAACTAAGGTCCTTAATGGCCAAAGAAAAAAACGTACAAACCCGGTGGCTAAAAAACAAGGAAGTAAAAAAAATGTTGCAAATAAGTCACACCACCCTACAGACGCTCCGCGCCAATGGTACACTCAGTTATACCAAAGTGGGGGGGATCATTTACTATGATGCAGAGGAAATCGAAAAAATGATGGAGGATAACAAAATCAGCAATAGGATTTAATGATGAAGAATGAACTACATCAAACAGATGAATGCCATATTCACAAAATTCTACAAAGACTCCAGGCTAAACCCCACGCATATCAGTTTGTATTTTTCGCTGTTCCAGCTGGGAAACCTCAACCGGTTCCCGGAAACCTTTTACATCAACCGCGAGGAAATAATGAAACTCTCCAAAATCGGTTCCAAGGCAACTTATCATCGGTGCCTCAAACAACTCGACCATTGGGGATATATAAAATACTTGCCTTCCCACAATCCATACAAAGGAAGCAAAATCAAGTTGCTCAAATTTGATACAAGTCCTGAACAAGTACCGGGACAAGTTGTGGGACAAGCATTAGTACCTTATATAAAACATGATAAACATAGTAAAACAGTAATAAACATAAAAAAAGAAGAAGTCATAAATTTTTTTAAAAATGAATTTCAAAACCAACTTCCGGAAAAACAATTACAAACCGAGGCCGAAAAATTTTTCAACCACAACAAAGCCACCGGCTGGATCATCTCAGGCAACAAACCAATCACCGACTGGCAAGCGGCCGCCCAAAACTGGATGCAAAAAGCTCTCGAAATCAAAGCCAAAAAAGCAAACAAACCCTTCGAAAAACTGAAACACCTCAAAACCTCAAGAAACAAAGACTATGACACCCCTCTCTAAATCCCCGCGAACCTGTCCGCCGAAAGTTTACTGTAGGAGGAGGCGGGGATCTCGTCCCCCCGCAAAGCGGAAATCCAAAATTGCCATCAAAAGCAACGTCATCACGAACCGCCACGGTCACTGAGCGAAGTCGAAGTGAAGGCGGTGAAATGAACTCGTCAATAAATAGCAAAATTTTAATCAAAACTACTACACAATGAAAAACCTATTCACAATCACAGACAACAACACCTCATACACCCTGGGCAAATACCACAACAACCAAATCATCTACGATTTCAACAACACTTTGGAATACCTCGAAGTCAAAGGCAAGCAACGTTTCGGCGAACACTTCAGGATTTACAAAGAAGACCACAA